>CBFCWN010000024.1:0-44044 GCA_965601515.1 uncultured Myxococcales bacterium
GCCTCGAGCGCACGCCGGTCGCCCTTCGCGATCCCGGTACCCATCAGCGCTCGACCGTTGCTCGACATGATGGTTTTCACGTCAGCGAAGTCGACGTTGATCATGCCGGCATTGATGATGAGGTCGCTGATGCCCTGCACGGCTTGGAGAAGCACGTCGTCTGCGCGCGCGAACGCATCGAGCATCGTGATGTCGTCATCGCCGAGCGCCATGAGACGCTGATTCGGAATCGTGATGATGCTGTCGATCGAGTCGATCAGCTCTTGCACGCCGCGCTCCGCGTTCTTCGCGCGCTTGCGGCCTTCGAAGAGGAACGGCTTGGTGACGACACCGACCGTCAGTGCACCCTGGTCTTGTGCGACCTGTGAGATGATCGGTGCGGCACCGGTCCCGGTTCCGCCCCCCATCCCGGCGGTGACGAACACCATGTCGGCGCCTTGAATGACCTCGCTGAGACGCTGAACGTCTTCGAGAGCCGCCTTGCGTCCCACATCGGGGTTGCCACCGGCTCCGAGACCACGCGTCAGCTGAGGTCCAAGTTGGATCTTCACTGGCGCGAGGCTGCGGTCCAGCGCTTGCGCGTCGGTGTTGGCCGCAATGAACTCGACGCCCTCGAGTCCATTTTGAATCATCGTGTTGAGGGCGTTACCGCCGCTGCCACCTACGCCTACGACCTTGATGCGTGCTTGAAGCTCCGCGTCGTCCGCGAACTCGATCGAGATACTCATCGATTCCTCCTAAAAAACTTCCTTGAACCACGCGCCGAGCCTGCGACCGAGCCCACGACTCGTGGCAACTTCCACTGTTCGTTCCGGCGCCGACGTCCCAACGAGTTGGTCCGCGCCATGCTTCACCAAGCCAACACCCGTCGCGTACGAAGGACTCTTCACTACGTCGATGAGCCCTCCGATTCCGGCCGGTGCGCCCCGGCGAACGGGAAGCCCGAGCACCTCTTCGGCAAGCTCGGGTAATCCATCGAGCAGCGTCGTCCCCCCGGTGACGATCGCTCCCGACGCCAGCATGTCCGTGTAGCCGGTTTCGGCGATCACGTGACGGCATGCTGCAAAGATTTCTTCGACGCGCGGCTCGATGATGTCGCAGAGGACGCGACGAGGAAGCGAGCGCGGCGGCCTGCCCCCGACCGAGGGAACGTCGATCGTCTCTTCGTCGTCGACCATGCGCGACGCGGCGCAGCCGTATTTGATCTTGATGCGCTCGGCCTCCGCCATCGGGGTGCGAAGGCCCGTGGCGATGTCGTTGGTCAGGTTGATGCCACCGATCGGAATCGAGCTCGTGTGAACGACCGCCCCGTCGACGTAGATGATGATGTCGGAGGTCCCGCCGCCGATGTCGATCAGCACTCCGCCGATCTCTCGTTCGTCGCCGCTCAAAACCGCGTTGGCGCTCGCGAGCGGCTGAAGCACGACCTCTTCGACGAAAAGCCCGCAGCGCTCAGCGCACTTCGTGACGTTCGCAACGCACGTCGAGGCTGCAGTCACCATATGCACTCGTGCTTCGAGGCGAACGCCGGCCATGCCGATCGGTTCCTTGATGCCGTCCTGCTCGTCGACGATGTATTCCTGCGGGAGCACGTGAAGGACCTGGCGGTCACCTGGGAGCGGAACGGCCTTCGCCTGCTCGAGGACGCGCGTGACATCCTCGGAGGCAACCTCCCGGTTCGCGATGGCTGCCACGCCATCTTGGTTCATCCCCCGGACGTGGCTTCCGGCGATGCCGGCGTAGACCGTGTTGATCTCGACGCCGGCCATCGTCTCCGCCTGCTCCACCGCGGCGCGAATCGCTTGGACGGTCGACTCGATGTTGACGACGACGCCCTTCTTCAAGCCCTTCGAAGGAACGGAGCCTATCCCGATGATGTCTAAGCCTTCTTCGGATTGCTCGGCGACGATCGCACACACCTTCGTCGTCCCTAAATCCAACCCAGCAATGATCTCGTTTTCAGCCATCCCTCGCCTCTGTTCGACCCATACCGAACAGGGTTTTCGCGAGACAACTTTTGTGCAGAAAAAAAAGGGATTAAATGCGATTTGCGGATGCTCGAAGTTAACCCCTCGAACGTCGACTCCGACGGGGGACTCACTCAGGGAATGCGGACGGTCACGCGCTCAGGACTTCGAACGTTGTCGAGGTATACGTAGGAAGGTCGCGTATTCTCTCGCGCCAAGCGTTCGAGGACTCTTCGGAAACGTCGAAGCTTCTGCCGATGCTGGCCCTGTCCAAGTCGAACGTTCATGCCGTCGTTCCCTACGAACAGCTCGATCCCGTTCGCTCCATCGAAATGAATTTCCGAAACCGGCTCGCGATCGGCGAGTCCCGCACCTTCGTAGTCGTGAAGGAGCGCCATCGAGTCGAGAAGCACCTCGGTGCGATAGTCGAGGTCGTCGTAAAAGCGCTCCGACGCAATCCCCGTGATGACCGGAAGGTCCGCCGGATCGTCGACCCCGAGTCGTTTGAAGACGATTCCGTCATCGCTGACGATGTAGAGTTGGTCGAGCGCGACGAGCGCCACCGGGTTCCGCTCCACGACTTCGATTCGGACCCGCCCGGGAAGCTTGCGAACCACAGTCGCGTCTTCGATCCAAGGGTGTCGAAGCAAATGATTTCGGGCATCTTTCGCTGAAACCTCGAAAATGTTGGAACCTATGCGAAGCCGAGCCGCGCGACGAACGTCGATCTCCTCGAGCACGCGGTGACCCTCGATCTGGATTTCGTCGATGGCAAATGCGGCCGCGGTGTGGGCATAGGAGACCGTCTTGGCGCCTACCCACACGAGCACGGCGAGCACGCAGAGGGCCATAGCGCCCTGTGCCATGCGTCGAAGCGTGGTTCTGTGGGTCAGTGCCCAGGTCGCCGCGTTTTCGCGCCGTGCCGAGATCCGCTCACGAAGGCTGAGACGCGGTTTGGGCGGCTTAGGCTTCTTCGGCTCCGGGCGCCTCCGGTTCTGCGCCCGACTCGAGCCTGTTTTCGCCCGCACGGTCTTCTTCTTCGCGGCGGCCCTTCGGAACAGCTTACGGCGCGACGGCTTCGACTTCGCCCGGCTTGGTGCCGGACCGTTCTTACGAGCAGGCCTATTCTTGGCGGTCTTCTTCTGCCCGCTCGCCTTCTTCGGAACCGGCCGCTTCTTGGTAGCCCGCTTTCGGCCCTGGCCTGCGGCGCGACGCCGGTTCATCCCCGGAGCACCTCGAGGAGCTCCGGACCGGTCTTGGTGATGTCGCCCGCCCCAAGCGTAATCACGGCATCACCGGGGCGAACCCGAGCTGCGATGGCTTGTGCCAGGTCTTTGCGATCATCCACCAACGTCACGTCTCGATGCCCGTGCGCGCGAATCGCCTCTGCGAGCCGCGCCGCATCTGCCCCCTCGATCGGTTTTTCGCCCGCTGCGTAGACCCCCGTCAAGAATAGGACATCGGCCTTGTTGAAGGCTCGGGTGAGGTCGTCGAAGAGGTCTCGCGTCCGCGTGTATCGATGCGGCTGAAAGGCGACGACAATACGCTGCCCGTATGCGCGTTGCGCAGCTTCCAGCGTGACCTCGACTTCGGCGGGGTGGTGGCCGTAGTCGTCGATGACCGTCACTTCGTCAACCTCGCCCACGATGGAGAATCGACGCTGCACGCCCTCGAAGCTCCGGAGCGCAGAACGCACCTGGTCATGCTCGACGCGAAGCTCATCGGCCACGGCGATCGTGGCCAACGCGTTGAGAACGTTGTGGATCCCCGGCATGCGAACCTCGAACTGGCCGAGACGCCGCCCGTGGTGCTCGACCTCGAAGCCCACGGAGAGGCCAGAGAAGACCGGGTTCCGTGCCCGATAGTCCGCGTGGGCGGAGAAGCCGTAGGTCACGATGCGCTTGTCGAGTTTGGGCAGGATGTCTTGAACGTTCGGGTGGTCGAGGCACGCAACGACCAGGCCGTAGAACGGAACGCGGTTGGCGAACCCGACGAACGCGTCTTTGACGGCATCGAGGCTGCCGTAATGGTCGAGATGCTCCGGATCGATGTTGGTGATGACCGCAATCGATGGGATGAGATGCAGGAAGGAACCGTCGGATTCGTCGGCCTCCGCAACGAGCAGGTCCCCCGCGCCGGTGGCCGCACCCGATCCCAATGCGTTGAGCTTCCCTCCGATGACGACGGTGGGGTCGAGACCGGCGCCTCGAAGCACCGTAGCCACCAGGGATGTCGTCGTGGTCTTTCCGTGCGAGCCTGCGATCGCGATCCCGTCCTTCAATCGCATCAGCTCTCCGAGCATCTCCGCTCGGGGGATGACGGGGACGCCGGCCCTCCGAGCCTCGACGAGCTCGGGATTGGTGGCCGGCACTGCCGACGAGAACACCACGACGTCGGCCGTGCGGACCTGCGCTGCATCGTGTCCGACGTGGATGGTAGCTCCCTTCTCAGCGAGTCTTCGGGTGTACTCGTTCTGGCGAAGGTCGGACCCGGTCACGTCGAAGCCCGTGTCGAGCAACACCTCGGCGATGCCGCTCATCCCTACCCCTCCAACGCCGACGAAGTGTATCGACCGAATCCTACCGCGAAACATGGGCGCTTACTCCCACACCGCTCCATCGACGACAACTGGGCGCCGTGGTCGATGGGAGACGCGGCGCAGCAACATCTCCGGCGACGCGACCCGGTACGCCGGCGCAGTGCTCAATGCGCGTGCGGGGTCGTTCGAGGGGCGGCTCGATGGAATCGGTTCGGGGTCACCCATGCCCTGCCCGCCGTCGAGCCAGGCGAGCATGTCGTCCACGATGGCGGCCGCCGCGTCCGGCTTTCCATGGGCGCGGGCCGCTTGTGACATGGCGCGACGGCGCGACTCATCGCCAAGAAGGTCCTCGATGAGTCGACCGAGCTCGTCGCGCTCGAGGTTCGATTCTCGAATACAGATGGCCGCACCTAGGCGTTCGAGTGCCTCCGCGTTCTTCGCCTGATGATCGTCGGCCGCGTATGGGAAGGGAATGAGGATCGACGGCCGACCAATGGCGCAAAGCTCGGCCAGCGTAGTCGCTCCAGCGCGCGCGATCACCAACGCCGCGTTCGAGTACGCGCGCGCCATGTCGTCGATGAACGTAACGACCTCCGCGTCGATCCCAAGCTCGCGATAGGTCGCCTCGACGTTGTTCCGCATCGACTGTCCGGTCTGATGAATGATGCGGGCGCCCTCGGGGAGTCCGCCTAGCCGTGCCAGCGCGTGTGGAACGTCCTCGTTCAGCTTCCGAGCGCCCTGGGAGCCCCCGAGCACCAGAATGTTTCGTGCACGGGCCTCGAAGCCTTCGGGGTCGGCCAGCGCCAGGCGCGAATGCTCGACGAACTCGTAGCGAACGGGGTTACCCGTCATCACGGCCTTCGACTTCCCGAAGACCTGAGCGGTCTCCTCAAAAGAGATGTACGCGCGGTCGACGAAGCGCGCGAGGATGCGGTTCGTCATCCCAACGTACGCGTTCTGCTCGAGGACGGCCGACGGTCGACCGGAGAGTGACGCTGCGAGCAGCACGGGACCAGAAGCGTAGCCCCCGACACCAAGGACGAGGTCCGGGTCGAATGCACGCATGAGCGCGCCGGCTTCGCGCATCGCCGAGGGGATGCGGCCAAACGACTTGAAACGAGCGCCGAGCCCCTGCCCCTTCAGAGGCGTGACCTTCAGCAAATCGAGATGTTCGCCTCGCTCCGGAAGGATTCGCGCTTCGATCCCGCGCGCAGTCCCCACGAAATGCACCTCTAGATCAGGAACGCGGCGTCGAAGCTCTCCGACGACGGCGAGACCTGGAAACAGGTGGCCGCCCGTTCCGCCTCCAGCAACCATGATGCGTTGGATCATCGAGCACCTCCTCGAGCGGGTCGAAGTTTGGGCCGCGGTCGTTCGGTACGCGCCGCCTCAGCTTTCGGTCGGTCGCGACCAAAGCGCGACACGTTCAAAATGATCCCGGCGGCAGCGGCATTCACAATGAGAGATGAGCCTCCATAGCTCACGAATGGGAGAGCGAGGCCCTTCGTGGGGAGAAGCCCCATCGCCACGGCGAGGTTGGTGAACGCCTGAAGACCGATGAACAGCGTCATCCCGGCGGCGAGATACGCAGCGTATTCGTCCTGAACCCGCCACGCGCTCCGGAGTCCACGGACCACGATCCACGCGAAGGCCCCGCAGAGCAGCACGACGCCAAGGAAGCCGAGCTCCTCCCCGACGATGGCGCTGATGAAGTCGGTGTGGGCTTCGGGTAGAAACAGGAGCTTCTGGCGGCCGTCACCCAATCCGACTCCCGTCCAGCCGCCCGAACCGAAGCTCATGAGGGACTCGGTGATCTGGTAGCCCGCTCCCTGACGGTGCTCGAAGGGCTCGAGAAACGCCTTGATGCGACGCATTCGGTAAGGCGACGACGCGATGGCCGCGTATCCGATCGGGAGCGCTATCAGAAGACCGCCAAGCAGGTAGCCCGCTCGCGCACCCGCCGCGAAGAGCACGACGAACGTGAGAAGCGCGATCATGACCGCACTCCCGAAATCCGGCTGCGCGAGACAAAGCAGCATCAACAGGCCCGCGACGATGACGTGCGGAAGGAAGCCAACCGAGAAGGTTCGCACTCGATGCGCCTTCTTCGCGAGCGAGTGGGCAAGCCACATGATCATGGCGAGCTTGGCAAGCTCCGCCGGCTGCACATTGACGGGACCGACCGGAAGCCAGCGCGTCGCACCGCCCGCGCTTCGTCCGAGGCCGAGCGCGACGGCGAGCATCAGGACGATGGCGAGCACCAGTACCGGATAGGTCGACAGTCGCAGCCAGTCGGTCTTGAAGTAGGTGAAGAACGCGAGCGCTCCTAGAGCAAGCGCCGCGAACGCGGTTTGACGAACGAGGAAATGAGTGCCGTTGCCGAACGTGTTGTTCGCGTAGACGGCGCTCGCGCTGTAGACCATGACGACGCCGAACGCGATCAGGCCGACGAGGGTCGCCGCAAGTGAGACGTCGACCGGGCCCGCTTCGGCGGGGGGCGCGGATTTCGAGGAACGCGTCATGAATGACCTCCGAGGCTCTGAACCGCCTCCTGAAAAACGTCACCGCGCTCGGCGTACGAGCGGAACATGTCGAAGCTCGAGCACGCGGGGGCGAGCAACACCGTATCGCCGGGCTCAGCCAACTCGACCGCCTTACGGACGGCATCGGTCATGGAAGACGCGCGCTCGACCGCTGCGGTCGAGCCCGCGAACGCCTTCTCGAGCAGCGAAGCCGCCTCACCGAGAACGACGAGTGCCCTTCCCTTACCTTCCAGTCGCTCTCGGAGCGGTTCGTAGCTTCCGCCCTTGTCCACTCCGCCAGCGATGAGGACGATCTTTCCCTCGGCGCCCTCGAGCCCTGCGATCGAAGCGACCGCTGCGCCGACGTTCGTCGCTTTGGAGTCGTCGATGAACTCGACGTCGCCTACGGTGGCAACGTACTGCATACGGTGTGCGAGGCCGCCGAACTCTCGAAGGACCGCGCCGATCGCCTCCTCGGATACGCCAACCAGACGCGAGACTAGCGCGGCGGCGCACGCGTTTGAGAGGTTGTGCGAGCCTCGAAGCTTCAGGTCAGTCACCGGAACACGCATGCCCGAGGTTCGGTCCACGATGGCATCGCCATCGACCCGAACGCTGCCGTCTGGGTCTCCGAAGGTCTCCACCGCCGCGTCACCTCGAACGAGGCTTCGAAGCTCGGTCGATGGATCGGGAATGACCGCAAAGTCGCTGGGGCGCTGACGTTCGAAGATTCGAGCCTTGGCTGCCGCGTAGGCTTCGAGCGACGGATAGCGATCGAGGTGGTCTGGGCTGACGTTGAGCAGAACGGCGACGTGGGCTCGCATCTTCTCGACGCGCTCGAGCTGAAAGCTCGAAAGCTCTACGATCACCAAGCCGTGCTCGGAGGCGGCGTCCGTGCCCACGGCTTCGATCATCGGGTCACCGAGGTTTCCCCCGACGAATACCGGGCGGCCGAGGCTTCGACACATCTCGCCGACGAGCGTGGTCACCGTACTCTTTCCGTTGGTGCCCGTAATGGCGACGAGGGGCGCATCGATGAACCGCGATGCGAGCTCGACCTCACCGATGACAGGGACCCCGCCGGCCTCGGCGGCATCGAGAACGTCAAGCGCTGGTACGCCTGGGGAGACCACGACGAGATCAAGCCCGTTGAACGCGGACTCCGGATGGCCTCCGAGGACGAGCTCCGCCCCGAGCTCGATCGCTTCTTCCCCCGCCGCGCCTAGATCGTCGGCATCTCGCCGATCGTTCACGCGAACGTTCGCGCCGTTCGACACAAGGAAACGGACCGTAGCAAGCCCGCTCTTTCCGAGACCCACCACCATCGCGTTCTTGCCGAAGAGCTCCATCCCTACCTCAGCTTGAGCGTCGCGAGACTAAAGACCGCCAGCATGATTGCGATGATCCAAAAACGAACGATGACTCTGGGCTCAGGCCAGCCCTTCTTTTCGAAGTGGTGGTGAATCGGCGCCATCAAGAAGATGCGACGACCCGTCGTGCGGAAATAGCCGACCTGCAAAATCACGCTGACCGCTTCGACGACGAAGATCCCCCCGAGAATGATCGACAAGAGCTCATTCTTCGTCAGGACGGCGAGCGCTCCTAGTCCACCGCCGAGCGCGAGCGACCCCACGTCTCCCATGAAGACCTGCGCCGGGTACGTGTTGTACCAGAGGAACCCGAAACCCACGCCGACCATCGACGCCGCGAAGACGCTGAGCTCACCCGCGCTTTCGATGTGGGGAATGTCGAGGTAGTCGGCGACGACGTTCCCGAACAGCGTCAGGCCGGCGAGATACGCCAGCATCGCGTAGGTGCCTGCCGAGATCATGACCGGGCCGATCGCAAGACCGTCGAGCCCGTCCGTCAGATTGACGGCGTTCGACGTGCCAACGATGACGAAGGAAGCGAAGATCACGTAGAGCCAAGGCGGCAGCTCGATCGGATACTTCGAAAACGCGAGGAACGGCGCCGAAAGACGATATCGAATCTCGAGCCAGTCGGGAGGGAGACCAAGCTCGCCGTAGAAGAGCCAGCCGCACACGATCAGCGCCGTGGAGAACTGAAGCAGTAGCTTGTAGCGCCCCGCGAGACCCCCGCTCGATCGAGCTCGAATCTTCGACGTGTCGTCGACGTAACCGACGACGCCGTACGCGACGGTGATCACGGTGACGACCCAAACCATCGAGTTGGAGGGGTCTGCCCAGAGTACGGTTGAGAGAACGAGTGCGAGGAGCATCAGCGCGCCGCCCATCGTTGGGGTGCCCGCCTTCGACAAGTGGGTTTCCGGACCGTCTTCGCGAATGACCTGCCCGATCTGCTTCCGCTGGAGCCGTCGAATGAACCACGGGTAAAGTCCGAACGAGAGCAGCAGCGCCGTGATGGTCGCCATCAGCAGTCGGAACGGGACGTACCGCAGCACGTTGAGGAACGAGAGCGACTCGTTCGTGTGCAACGGATAGAGGAGATAGTAGATCACTCGTCGTCCCCTTTGAGAAGCGGCCGGATCACACGTTCCATCTCCATCGATCGAGATCCCTTGACCAGCACGACACAGTGCAGCGGGAGACGGTGGTTGATTTCGCCACACTCGACCGCGGTTTCGAACCACAGCGTGTCGATGCCCTTGGCGTTCGCCACATCGACCGCTGCGTGCATTTGCTCGCCGCAACCGATGAAGAGCAAGGCCTCAGCCTCCGCGACGAGATGGCCAACCGACTGGTGGGCCTTGCTCGCGTGGGCGCCAAGCTCCTTCATGTCGCCGAGCACGATGACCAGGGGAGCATCACGCTTGTCGGCAATCGCGCGAGCGGTTCGCACGGCAACCTCAATGGACGCCGGATTCGAGTTGTACGTGTCATCGAGAATCAGCCGGTCGCCGAGGCCCGCTCTCGGCTGCATGCGCCCCGGCTCAGGCTCTACTTCGACGATGCCGCGCGCTGCTGCGGCGAGGTCGACGCCGAGACCGAATGACACCGCGAGGGCCGCGGCCGCATTGAGAACGGCTCCTTCGCCGACCAGACCCATGTGGAGATCGAGCCCCTGACCTCGAACCTGAAACTGCGCGCGGGTCCCATCCGCATCGACTTCCCAGTCGAGCACACGAATGTCGCTCTCGGCGGCACGTCCATAGAAGAGCTTGCGTCGGGCGCCAACCACCGACGCACGCTTCTTCACGGGAGCGTCGTCGCCGTTGGCGATCGCCACGCCCTCGGGCGCGAGTGCGCGAAGAATGCCGACCTTCTCATCAGCGACGGCCTCCACCGTACCCAGGCCCTCGGTGTGGGCGAGACTCGCCCGCGTCACCACGGCCGTGTCCGGACGGCCGATCTCGGCAAGGCGAGGGATCTCTCCGGGCTCGCTCGTACCCATTTCGATGACAGCCGTGTCGACGTCCTCGTCGAGTAGAAACAGGGTCATCGGGACGCCGATTCGGTTGTTCAAGTTGCCGGTGGTCGCAAGCACGCGCCGACCGGCGGCCCGGAGAGCCGCTGCAGTGAGGTTCTTGGTGGTCGTCTTTCCAACCGACCCCGTAATGCCCACGAGCTGCCCGCCCCATCGGTTTCGATGTGCGTGCGCGAGGTCTCCGAGCGCGACCAGCGTGTCCTCGACCTCGATCGCACTGACGTGGTCGGGCAGCGTCGTCCCCGTGGCGACGAGGACCGCAGCGGCACCATCGTCGAACGCTTTCTCAGCGAATCGATGCGCATCGAAGTTCTCTCCGCGAAGCGCGACGAACAGGTTGCCCCTCTCGATCGAGCGGGAGTCGGTCACGATTCCCACGACTTCATCGAAGGAAGGTCCCCGAAGCGTCCCGCCCGTCGCCGCAAGGAGCTCCTCGCGGCGGAACGCAGCCTGATTCTTCGGGATGGGAGTCGCCATCAGTGCGAGCCTCCGAGAGCGGCAATCGCCGCCCGAGCTTCTTCGCGGTCGTCGAAGTGCGTCCGTTCCGTGCCCACGATCTGGTAGGTTTCGTGACCTTTTCCGGCGAGGAGAACCGTGTCGCCCGAGCGCGCGGCTGCGATGGCCGATACGATGGCTGCTCGGCGATCCGGAATGCAGCAGTAGCCGTCCTCCGCTGTCGAGAGCTCGTCGGTGGAACGAACGCGCGCCCCAGCGGCTTTCGCGCCCGCTTCGACATCGGCGAGTATCGCGAGCGGATCCTCGGTCCTCGGGTTGTCGCTAGTCAGAATGCAAAGGTCCGCCTGGTCGACTCCCGCGCGACCCATCTCGGGGCGCTTGCCACGGTCTCGATCGCCACCGGCGCCGAACACGGCGATCAGCCTCTTCGGTGTCACCTCGCGCATGGTCTGGAGGACGCGAGAGAGAGCGTCGGGCGTGTGCGCGTAGTCGACCAGTACGGCGACGTCACCCGGGTGCGCGACTCGTTCCAATCGGCCGGGGCTTCCTCCTGCGCGCTCCCACGCGGCGGCGGCCTGCTGGAGGTCGAGTCCCAGCGCGTAAACGCACCCGAGCGCCACGAGAAGGTTCTCGAGATTGTGCTCGCCGAGGAGCGGGCTTCGAACCTCGACCGCACCGTCTGGAGTCTCGACGCGGCCCTGGATTCCGTCGCGACTCGTCGACCAGTGCGTCATCCGAAGGTCGGCGACGGTGTCCGAGCGTCGGGAGCAGCGAATGACCCGTCCAGGAACGCGGTCGGCAAGCGTGGAGCCGAACGCATCGTCGACGTGAATCACCGAATGCTTGGGTTGAAGCTCGGTGAACAGCCGGGCCTTGGCCTCTCCATAGGCCTCGAGGGTTCCGTGGTAGTCGAGGTGGTCGCGCGAAAGGTTGGTGAAGGCGGCAACGTCGAAGTCGAGTCCGTCGACCCGATGCAGGTCGAGCCCATGGCTCGAAACCTCCAGCACCAGATGGCTTGCTCCTCGTCGCAGTGCTTCACGGGCGAAGCGCGAGATGTCATCACCCTCGGGCGTGGTGTGTAACGAAGGCAACTCTTCGGAACCAATGAGAACGCCGGTGGTCCCGATCAGCGCGACTTTGGCCTGACAGCCCTCGACGGCGGCCTTCAGGAGATACGCCGTGGTGGTTTTACCGTTGGTACCGGTGATGCCGACCGTGCCGAGCGAGCGCGAAGGCGAGCCGTACACGGCCTCGGCGGCGATGGGCAGAGAACGTCGCGCGTTCTTCACGATGAGCTGTGGAACGTCGTTTGCGACTTCGGTCTCCGCCATGACCGCGACGGCACCGTGCCCGATGGCGTCGTCGACGAAGCTCGTTCCATCGTGGGTGGCACCCGGAACGGCCACGAACAGGTCCCCGGTCTGCGCACGCCTGGAGTCGTGTTGAACTCCAGTGACGAGGACCGCCTCCGAGCCAACGATGCGGCCCTCGAGACCGAGTGCGCTGAGCTCCCCGAGCGTCATGCCGTCGCCTCGCTCATCGCGCATTCGCGCCTCTCGGGTAGGTGCTTGCCAACGTCTTGGTCTCGCCGTCACCGACAGCGCCCTCCTCGTCGAAGCGACGCTTCTCGAGCGTGAGACGTACGATGGAACCGTGCGGCACCGCTTTGCCCGGCGACGGATCCTGCCCAACGACGATTCCGGAACCCGCGACCTCCGCGACGAGCGATTGCCCGTGGAGCGCGAGCACGGCCTGGCGGAGCGGCATGGCGCGCACGTCGGGGACGGCGCTTTCTCCTTTTTCCGGCTCCTCGATGCTCTTCTCCGACGCGTCGGGGTCGGCTTGGACCACCGCTTGGCGTTGAGCCTTCTTCTTCTTCAACACGGCCTGCCGACCTTCCGGCGCAATGCCCATGTGACGAAGGGTCACTTCAGCGATGCGACGGAACACCGGCCCCGCGACCGTACCGCCGTAGTGGGCGATGACCGGCTCATCGATCACGACGGAGATCACGACTGCGGGATCATCGGCAGGCAGAAAACCGATGAACGAGGCCAGCCATTTGTCCTTTGCGTATCCTCCGCGCACGTAGTCGGCTTTTTGCGCCGTTCCGGTCTTACCCGCGACGAGATATCCATCGACTCCGGCTTCGACCGCCGTGCCGCCCGGCTCCGTGACGGCTGTCAGCATCTGTCCGACCAGCTTCGCAACGCGAGCCGGAACGACCTGCCTACGAACGCGCGGCTTGTTTTCCTCAATCGTCGCGCCGTGGCCGTCGGTGAGTCGTCGCACGAGCGTCGGCTGCATCAGGCGACCACCGTTGGCGAGGGCACCCATCGCCGTGGCGAGCTGCACGTTGGTGACGCTCATCCCCTGCCCAAACGAAACCGCCGCGGCATCGATCTCGTACCAGCTGCGGTAGTGGCGTAGGATCCCCGCGGTCTCCCCCGGCACGCCGATGCCGGTCGGTTCCCCGAACCCAAATCGCCGAAACCCTCGGTAGAGCTCCTTCTTTCCGAGGTCGAGCGCGATCTTCGCGGTGCCAATGTTACTCGAGTGGGCCAGGATTTGGGTGGGCGTGAGCCACTCGTACGGGTGTGCATCGTGGAGGCGCCTTCCCCCGATCCGCGCAACGCCGTTCTCGCAGTTGATCGACTGGTTGGGCTTGACCGAGCCGGCCGCGAGCGCCGCGGCCATCGTGAAGGGCTTGACCGTCGACCCCGGCTCGAACCGGTCGACCAGCGCCCGGTTGCGACGATGTGCCGTCGGATGCTTGGAAGGCTCGTTCGGATTGAACGGGGGATAGTTCGCAAGTGCAAGGATCTCTCCGCTGCTCGGGTCCATGACCACCACACTGCCGCCGCGGGCCTCAAAGGTTCGAACTCCGAGTGCAAGCTCGCGCTCCGCCACGTGCTGGATGGTCTTGTCGATCGTGAGGACGACGTTCTGCCCCTGCATCGAACGGTCGTCTTCCATGTCGTCGGCGAAGACGACTTGCCCTCGGCGGTCGCGGATCGCGTCGACGCGGCGGTCTGAGCCTCGCAGCTGCTGCTCGTACGCTAGCTCGATTCCTTCGATCCCTCGTCCGTCGACATCGGCAAAACCGATCAGGTGCGCAGCTAGATGGCGGTTCGGATAGTATCGACGCGCTTCTGTGGTCAGCTCGATGCCCGGAATGTCGAGCTCGCGGATTCGCGACGCTTCGTTGGGCGTGACGCGTCGCTCGATCCAGACGAAGTAGCGATCGGCAGCAAGGCGCTTCGCGAGACGTGCGGGATCGACCTCGAGGATCTTCGCCACTCTCCGGGCGACGGCCGAGGGATTTCGACCGTTGGCGCGAAGCCGTCGTGGGTTCGCATACACGCTGTCGACGTCGGCACTCACAGCGAGCTCCGCGCCGTGACGGTCGTAGATCGCACCGCGCCTTGGCGACACTCGTAGCTTTCGAAGGTGTTGGTCTTCGGCCATCTCACGCAGGCGGTCGCCGCTTGCGACCTGTAGGTGAAACGCTCGAAGCACGACGATCGAAGCCATCGCCATGAGACATGTCCCGAGAAGGGCGATTCTTGCCCGAAACCAACGCTCCCGGCGGTTGGAGTGGGCCTTCAACGCACCCTCCCGGCGGCTTTGGGCTTACGGCCCTCTTCCATCGTGATGATCCGGGTGGGCTTCGGGACCTCCATCCCGAGCGTCCCGCGCGCAATGGTCTCGACCCGGCCGCTCTGACGCAGGGTGGCCGCCTCGATCGAGAGGAGCCGCCGGTCCTGAAGCAAGGACCGCTGTCGACCCCGCTCCTCGCTGACCTCGTACCCAAGTCGCACGGTCTCGAAGCGAATCGCGAGGTGAACGACGAACGCCGCGGCGGTCGCAAAGACCGCAACGCACCAAAGCGGCAGAAAACGACTCTTCATGGGTTTACCTCTGTGCGACGGGCCGCCCGGAGCTTTGCGCTTCGAGACCTCGGGTTTCGTGCTCGCTCCTCTTCGCCAGCAACGATCGGTTTCTTCGTCAACGGCTCGAGCGTCTCGTCGTCACGAAAGGTGTGCTTCACGATCCGGTCCTCGAGCGAATGAAAGCTGATCACCGCAACGACGCCACCTTCGTTGAGCACGTGCGGTACGGCACGGAGAAAGTCGGAGAGATCCTGAAGCTCCTCGTTGACGGCGATCCGGAGCGCTTGAAACGTTCGGGTCGACGGGTCGATACGGCCGCGTTTTGGGCCGGTCGCTCGATGGACCGCGCGCCGAAGATCCGACGTGGTGTTGAGCGTCCCCTCGTCGTACGCAGCCTTGAGCGCGCGCGCGACTCGTCGAGAGCGCCGCTCCTCGCCGTACTCGTAAATCACGTCGGCAAGCTCGTCGGCATCGAAGCGGCCGATCAGCTCGAGCGCGGTCTCCCCCTCGGTGGGATCCATGCGCATGTCGATCGGGCCGTCGTTCGCGAGGGAAAAACCCCGCTCGGCGCGATCGAGCTGGACGGAGCTGACCCCGAGGTCCGCGAGCACGCCGTCGACTCGGTCGATGTCGAGCGCGTCGAGCACTTCACGCAGCTCTCGAATACGTGCCTTCCGCACCGTCACGCGGTCGCCGAATTCGCTCAAGGCCGCTTCGGCTGCCTCGAGCGCGCTCGGGTCGCGGTCGGTTCCGATGAGCCGACCGTCGGGTGCGCTTCGCTCGAGAACGGCTCGCGCATGACCTGCTCCGCCCAGCGTGACGTCCGCGTAGATGCCTCCGCTCACCGGGTTCAGGTGCGTCATGACCTCGTCGAGGAGGACGGGCGTGTGCTCGAAGTCGTTCATAGGCCGAGCTCCGCGAGCCGCTGTTTGATGGCGAGGCGGCGCTCATCGTCTCCGAGGACGTCGCTCCGCAGGCCTTCGAACTCTTCCTTCGCCCAGAGCTCGACGTAGGTCCCCATTCCAGCCCACAGGGCGTCTCGGGAAAACCCCGCATGCTTGCGAAGCGCGGCCGGTATCAGGATTCGGCCGACCTTGTCGACCTCGCATTCGACGGCGCCCGACACGTAGATCCGCTTGAGCATGACGACGTCTGCATCGAACTGGGGGAGCTCAGACAGCCTTTTCTCGAACGCCAACCACTCGCCCATCGGATACGCCACCAGGCAGCGGTCGAGCCCCGTCGTGAGCACGAGCCGAGAGTCCCCGCCCGCCACCATCACTTCGCGAAACCGCGAAGGCACCGACGTGCGGCCCTTGGCATCGATGCTGTGCTCGTAGCGTCCTCGGAACAAACTAGCCCTCTCGGCGGAGTAGGACCCGATCTACCACTTGATCCCACTCTTTCCCACTGGTTTGGAACCTACGCGCCGAGATGTGCCGATGTCAACTTCTTTCTGATCGCCAAGTGGCTAAATTAACAGGGCTTTTTTCGAACATGTAGGCACATGTCCGTCGTGGGAAGGGTCGCCCATTCGGGCGGAATCCAGCGTGCTACTCTGACCGCGAGTGGATCCCGTCGACGAGGCATGGGCAAAGGTCGAGGAGGCGTGGGAGGATGCGGAGGCGCATCGACGGTTCGTCGCCGCGTGCATCGCCCTCGACCGCCTTCCTGAGGCGGGTCGTCGCTACCGGGACGTACGAGAGCAGGATCCTGCTCGGGCGAAGGCGGCCGAAGCCCACATCCACAAGCTCCTCGCCCTTGCCACGCAGCAGCTCCAAGACACGCGCGTCGTGCCATCGACGACTGGACACAAAAGGACACTTACTTGGGCGGCGTTCCTTATCATGCTGATTCTGATGGGGGCGGGGGCGTGGCTTCTGCTGCGGGCATGACCCGCGAGAGGTAGCGGCTCCGCGACAGACGATGCAGGTCGATTTCGCCGCGAGAGAGCTTACCGTGAAGCTGGTCTACTACGGACCCGCGCTCAGCGGGAAGACGACCAACCTGCGAGCGATTCACTGGCTCGGGACGGCGAACGCATGCGGCGAGCTCATGACGCTCGAGACCAAGAACGACCGCACTCTCTTCTTCGACATGCTTCCCATCACGGTCGATTCCGACAGCGGACTCAAAGTTCGGATCAAGCTCTTCACCGTGCCCGGCCAGGTGATGCACGACGCGACGCGACGTCTGGTCCTCCAAGCAGCAGACGGTGTCGCGTTCATCGCCGACTCACAGCGCAGGGAGGCAGATGCAAACCGCGAGTCTTTTCTAAACCTGAAGCGGAATCTCGAAGACAACGGGATGGACCCGCAGAGCATCCCGATCATCATTCAGTTCAATAAGCGAGACCTCGAGGACGTTCGAACCGACGACGAGCTCGCCATGCTCGCGAGCAAGAGTCGCGAACCGATCTTCCGAGCCGTGGCCACACGTGGGTTTGGTGTGATGCAAACCCTGGTAGGATTGATTGGCGAAACGTGGACGCGACTCGAGGAGGAGCATCAGCTTCACGAGAAGTTCGGCGTCCACCCTGCCCGCTTCATGCACGAGGTCGAGGCGGCACTGCGTCATCACGGCGGGTCGGGCGAACGATGATGCAGGACGAGCTCAGTGCAGCAGACATCTTGCTCGGGGACGTCAGTCGACTCGAAGACGTGTTGAGCCGGGACTCGGTGACGAAAGTCGCGAAGTCGTTTTTCACGCTGTTCGGACTGCCGGTCCGCGTGATCTCGGAAGAAGGCGACCTTCTCGCCGACATCCATCGGGACCAGCCGCTGTGCAGCTACCTGAACACGACGCGCGACGGCGCGGCGAAGTGTGGTGCGACGGTGGCCGAGGTTCGTGACCTCGAGCCTGCGTCTGAAACGATCGTTCATCCCTGCTTCACGGGCGCCGTCTATCGCGTCGTCCCGCTTTCGTATCAGGGCCGCCCGATCGGCCGGTTCATTGTCGGCCCATACGTCCCGAGCGAAGAGCACGAACCACCTGCCACGCTGCGGTCCGTCGAGGGCGACATCGATCCGGGGCTGCTACGGAGGCACTTCGCGGAGATGCCGCGAGTGCGGTCTGACATCGCGGAGCAGCTTTGCGATCACCTCAAGGGCGTAATCGAGCTGCTGGTGTTCTCCGGACATCGCGCACAGCTCGCGTCGACGATGCAGGTCGCCAGCGTGCGTGAGAACTACCGCGAGCTCGCAGAGAAGAACGAGGCGCTCCAGGAATCCTACGAGGAGCTGCAACAACTCGACAAGCTCAAGTCCACGTTTCTTGCCACGGTCAGCCACGAGCTTCGCACGCCGTTGACCTCGATCATCGGCTACACGGAGATGCTCGAGGGCGGTGCGGCGGGCGCGCTCAGCGATGGACAAAGCGAGTACCTGCAGACCATTCGCGGAAAAGCGGACGAGCTTCTTCGGCTGATCAGCAGCCTTCTCGACCTCGGACGACTCGAAGCAAAGAACCTGGAGCTCGACAAGGAAGCCGTCGACCCGCGCGCCCTGCTTGCTGGGGTGGCGTCGACCATCGTGCCCGCTGCGAACCGACGGAACGTATCTCTCGAGGTGGACGTCGACGAGGCCTCGCCGAAAGTCTGGGGCGACCCGATCCGGCTCCGTCAGATCGTCGTCAACCTCGCCGACAATGCCGTGAAGTTCACCAACGAAGGAGGCACCGTGAGGCTCACCGCTCGATCGGGTGAACTCGACGTCGAAGGTCCCGCTGGCCTCGGGGCCGCCCTTTTCGCGACGACGAAGCCGGCAGTGGTCCTCGAAGTGCGCGACACGGGGATCGGCATCGCGGAAGACCAGGTGCAGCGCGTATTCGAGGCGTTCTATCAGGTCGATGGTGGAACGACCCGCAGCCACGGAGGTGCGGGGCTTGGGCTGTCGATCGTCAAACAGCTCGTCGATGGCCACGAAGGGCTCATCGATGTGACCTCCGAGCTCGGTGAGGGCACACTCGTCACGGTGACGCTACCAGCGGCCGATGGCGATGCATGACGAGTTCGAGAGGATCCACTGGCTGAAAGCGAGGTACGAGCTCGATGGCGCACCCGCGGGCACCGTCATCGGAATCGGCGACGATGCGGCGGTCCTCGAGGAGGCGGGCGCCACCGTGCTCACAGTGGATGCGCAGGTCGAGGGAACACACTTTCGGCGTGAGCTCTTGGCGCCGGGCGACGTCGGTTGGCGTGCCCTCGTCGCCGCCGCCAGCGACGTGTTCGCCATGGGCGCCCTTCCCCATGCGGCGCTTTCGGCGCTGACCGTTCCGGACGGGTATCCCAACGACGACTTCGAGGCGCTCATCGAAGGCGTCGCACAGGCTGCCCATGAGACGGGCGCGAGCGTGGTCGGCGGCAACCTCAGCCGCGCCGACCATCTCTCTGTGACCACGACCGTCGTCGGTTCGCCGCTGGGCGCACCTGTCGCTCGCTCGGGGGCCGTCGCAGGCGACACGATCTACGTGACCGGGACGGTCGGTAGCGCGGCTCTCGGATTCCGCATCCTCGATTCGGGCGCCCGCGTCGAGGGACGAGAAGCGTTCGTGTCGCGTTGGCGAAGACCACCCTCGACGCTCTCCCTCGTGAAGACCTTGGCAAGGGTCGCAACGGCGTGCATCGACGTCTCCGACGGATGCCTTCAAGATCTCGGTCATCTCTGTCGTGCGTCGAACGTGGGCGCGATCGTGCAGTCGAACGCCCTCCCCTTGGATTCAGGGTTCCATACCGCGTGCCTCGCACTCGGAGCGGAACCGTTCGAGCTCGCGTTGACCGGAGGTGAGGACTACGAGCTTCTCTTCACGGCTCCTCGCTCCGCCGAGGCTGACTCGATCGCAACCGCGATTGGCACGACCGTCGAGTCGGGCGGAGTCCGAGCCGTCGACGCGGACGGTGCGACCCTACCGATTTCGGCGTCTGGTTTCCGTCACTTCTCGTCGTAGAGCCAGGCGGTGCGCCGCTCTCCGTCGAACTCGGCGGCGCCTCGCGCTTCCGCAGCCAACACCGAATCGAGCGGCTGACCGGCATCGACCGCTTCACGAAACTCGGGGCCACCGGTGAGAAGATCGATCGCCGGACGGTCCGTGACGAACTCGTATTCCTCGGTGCGCCAACGCGCCGAAGGGTCGAGCGTCGGCAGGACTGCGCCGAGCATGCGGAGGTAGGCCTCGTAGGGACGGAACACCCAGGGATCGGTGACGTGAACCTGAACGCCACGGCACGACCGGCCCGCATGTTTTTGAAACGTGGGTTGCAACACGACCGGTCGCAGCGTGACTCCGTGAAGGTCGAGGGCCAGAAGGGGCTCGATGTCGAGATCCGGCCCGCCCCAAAGCTCGAACGGCCTGGTCGTGCCGCGGCCTTCGGAAAGCAGCGTTCCTTCGATCAAGCAGCCCCCGGGGTAGACGACTGCGGTGTCGTAGGTCGGCATGTTCGGCGACGGCATTACCCAAGGGAGACCGGTCTCGGGGAATGTCATACCTCGGTGCCATCCGTCCATGGGCACGACGTGCAGCGCGTCGCGGTCGATTCCATCTTTTTCCCGCGCCCAGTAAAGGAGCTCGGCGATGGTCAGCCCGTGGCGTACCGACACGGGATAGAGTCCGACGAACGAAAGATACCCGTCGCGCTGCGGTGCACCTTCGACCCGAACGCCTCCGAGCGGGTTCGGTCGGTCGAGAACGATCACCTCCGTCCCAACGGACGCCGCGACCTTCATCATCAGCGCGGCCGTCCAGACGTACGTGTAGTAGCGTGAGCCCACGTCCTGAAGATCCACGACGACCGCATCCAGCTCGCGCACCCACTCGGGCTTCGGGCTGAGATCTGCCGCGTCGTCTCCGTACAGTGAATGCACTGGAACGCCGCTCCCGTCGGCCGACCCAACCCCAACCATGTCTTGCGCAGCCCCGAAATAGCCATGTTCGGGGCCGAACAAAGCCGCAATGTTCGCCCCAGCGCTGCGAAGGATATCGACACACGGCCGAAGCTCGGAGTCCACGCTGGCAGCGTGGGTCAGCACCCCGACACGCCGACCCTCGACGAGGCGCACCGCTTTCGAGTCGCCATCCGATACCCTATCGAGGCCAGTTCGGACGCGGCTCATTCGGCCTCGTCGACGTGAGGCGGGTCGGAAGCCTCTCCGGCGAGGAGGTAGAGCAAGGCCATGCGAACGGCGACACCCGCTTCAACCTGCTCGAGCACGAAGCTCCGCTCGCCATCGGCAATGACGCTCTCGATTTCGACGCCGCGATTCATCGGGCCCGGATGCATCACAATCGCATCCGGCTTGGCGTGCTCGAGTGCCTTCGCGCCAATCCCGAACGTGCGGGCGTACTCGCGCATGCTCGGCAGCAGCGCGCCCTCGAGGCGTTCGCGCTGAATGCGAAGTACCATCACGACATCGGCGCCGTCGAGGGCCGCCGCCGGGTCGTCGAAGACCCGAACGCCGAGGGAGTCGACCGCAGCCGGCAGGAGTGTCCGCGGGCCGACTACCCGCACATCACAGCCGAACAGCTTCAGAAGGTGCGCATTCGAGCGCGCGACCCGGGAATGGGCGATGTCGCCGACGATCGTGACGGTGAGACCGTCGAGCGTTCCCTTCTCGCGTCGGATGGTAAACGCGTCGAGGAGCGCCTGCGTGGGGTGCGCGTGCATCCCGTCGCCCGCGTTAATGATGCTGCAGTCGACCTTTGATGCCACGTATGACGGCGCTCCCGATGACCCGTGCCGAATCACGATGACGTCTGGGTGCATCGCCTGAAGCGTTCGACACGTGTCTTGCAGCGTCTCCCCCTTCTTCACGCTCGACGCCGATACGTTCATGTTGATGACGTCTGCGCTGAGGCGCTTGCCCGCGAGCTCGAAGGAGGTCCGGGTTCGTGTGGACGCTTCGTAGAAGAGGTTGATGACCGTCTTTCCACGAAGCGTGGGGACCTTTCGCACCGGTCGCCGCGACACTTGGAGAAACGCCTCCGCGGTGTCGAGGATTCGTTCGACGTCCTCGCGCGTGAGGCCGTCGATGTCGAGCACGCTGCGGTGTGGGAAACCCGTCATCCGCCGCCCTCGGTCAACACGACGCGGTCCGGGCCGGCTGCATCCACCCAAACGTCGACTCGGCTTCCCTCTTCGACCTCGATCGTGCGCCCAACGAAGTCGGGAGCAATAGGAAGCTCTCGGCCGCCGCGGTCGCAGAGCGCCGCAAGCCAGACGCGCGCGGGTCGGCCGTGGTCTTGAAGGCACTCGATGGCTGCCCGAACCGTGCGCCCGGTGTGCAACACGTCATCGACGAGGACGACGTGGCGCCGATTCACATCGAAGGGGATGTCACTCGGACCGATCTTTGGGTTCGGAAGCGCCGTCGCCGCATCGTCTCGATAGAAGGAAATGTCGACGGTGCCTACCGGTGGGCGCCGGCCTTCTACATTTGCGATCTCGTCGGCGATGCGATTCGACAGCGGGACGCCTCCGCGCCGAATGCCCACCAGGGTCAGGTCATCGATGCCGGACGTTGCCTCGAGAATCGCCACGGCAATTCGCCGAACGCTTCGTTGAATCGCTTCGGCATCGAGGACGACCTTCTGGGTTTGAGGCACGCTCGCCGGAGTGTGTGTGAAAACGCCCCGCGCTTCAAGCCTACCTCAGCGAAAGGCCACCATCGATGGTCACCAGGCTCCCGGTCTGCCATTCCCGGTCCATGACCGAGACGATCGTCTCAGCGACCTCGGCGGGTCGGCCGAGGCGGCCCAGGGGGTGAAGCGACGCGAGGGCGTCGAGCTGGGCCTGAACCCGCGCCTCGATGGCTGCGTCATCGAGCTGCTCACCGGGTCGGAGCCGCGGAGCCCGAAGCATGTCGGTGTCGACGCCTCCTGGGAGCACTGCGTTGACCCGAATGGCATGCGGTGCGAGCTCGAGCGCGAGCCCGCGCGTGATCGCATTGAGTCCGGCTTTCGTGGCCGCGTACACGGTGGTGAACTCAGCGGAGTTCACCGACAAGGTGCTCGAGACGTTGACGATCGATCCGCCGCGCGCGCGAAGGTGCTCCGCGATCGCTTGAGACAGAAGCAAAGGGGCGACCAGGTTCACCCGGAGCTGAGCATCGATCGAATCTGGCTCGATGCCTCCGACCGGCTCGTAGCGTGCGATGCCGGCACAGTTGACCAGCCCGTCCACGCCTCCGAAGGCGTCAATCGCAGCCCGAGCAACCTCCGGGAGCGACTCGGTCTCGCCCACGTCGGCGCGAACGGCCCGAATGCGTTCGCCATGCTCCCCGACGAGCTGCGCGAGCGCGGCGGAGTCGCGGGCGATGGCGATGACACGCCCACCGGAGTCGAGAACGGCGTCGACCACCGCGCGTCCGATGCCGCGCGTGGCGCCGGTCACGATCACGCTGCCCTCGGAGACCTTCATATCAACCGAACCCCGCGATGGGACCCCAGGGCGGCTCAGCGGGAACGTCGGCCGGCTCACCGGTCACCTCGATTTCATCCTCCGGAATGAAGCGAGGCGAATCGACGCAGAGAATGGTCTGATGGCGGTTCGTCGGATTCTCATAGGTGTGCGCGGCTCCGCGAGGCCACCGATGAACCGTCCCGGGCGGGCATGGTTCCCCCTGGCATAGAAGCCCGTCGCCGAGAACCATCTCGGATTCACGCATCTGCTGGTGGACGTGAAGCGGAATGCTCTTTCCCGGCCCCACGTTGAGCCGATAGATCCCTGCGCCCTTCGTTTCGTAGATGATGTCGACCGTGCCGAAAGGCTTGTGCTCGACCTCGAATGAAAACGCCGAAGCCTCGCGCTCGATCTCGAGTGAGGGAACCGCGAAGCTCCTCAGCGCTCCAGGCTTCGAGAGCCGAATGACCGCAGATTCGATCTGAGCGCGACGCTCGTCTGGGGCGGGAGGCGCCAAGATGTAGCGGGCCAGAACGTGCGCCGCCGTCTCGAGCAAGCGGAAACGACAGCTCCGAAGAAGGAAGACCACCTGCGCGGCAGTGGAGGCATAGTCGACCGTAGAACGCAGGCTCTCCCGCACCGCCGAGTCCTGCGTCGAAAGACGCATTTCGATGTCGACGCGCAAGGGCTGCGAAGCGTTTCGCTCGTGCGGATACACCCCGACCACGCAGTCGACCATCAGCTCTTCGATACGGAGTACGTCCACGTGCGAAGGCTATCGCATTTCACGACTTCTGCTAGAGTACCGCTCCTCATGAAGCCAAGCTCGGAGACCATGAATGAAGTGGCGGAGCTGGCAGCGTTTCGCCCCGTACCGCGAACAGGCGTGATCTACGTCACCGTCGAGGCGCAAAAGCGAGGCTTCCACCTCGACGCGGACGGCTGGTGCAACCTGGGACAGGGGCAGCCCGACACCGGTTCGCTCGAGGGCGCCCCAGAGCGCGTTACGCACATCGACGTGCGCGCGGACGATCTCGACTACGCACCGGTTCCCGGCCTTTGGCCTCTTCGAGAAGCCGTCGCGGACCTCTACAACCGGCTGTTTCGCCGCGGCATGAAGTCGCAGTACTCGGCGGAAAACGTGGCGATTGCAGGCGGCGGCCGCGTCGCGGTGATGCGCGCGTGCGCCGCGGTTGCACCGATTCACCTAGGGCACTTCCTCCCCGACTATACCGCGTACGAAGAGCTGCTCGACGTCTTTCGGCGTTTTCTGCCCATCCCGATCCTGCTCGATCCGAAAGAGGGCTACGCCTTCTCGCGCGACGACCTCGAAAACGAAATCCTCGGCCGCGGCCTGAGCGCCATCCTTGCGAGCAACCCGTGCAATCCCACCGGCAAGCTGGTCGAGGGGGATACGCTCGCCGGGTGGGTCGACACGGCACGCCATCTCGGCTGCGCGTTGCTTCTCGACGAGTTCTACTCGCACTACGTGTGGACCGGCGATCAATCGATCGTCAGCGCGGCGCAGTACGTCGAAGACGTCGACGAAGACCCCGTCGTCGTGTTCGATGGGCTTACCAAGAACTGGCGCTACCCCGGATTCCGAGTGAGTTGGATCCTCGGCCCAAAGCGCGTGATCGAATCCGCGGCCAGCGCGGGATCGTTTCTCGACGGCGGAGGGGTCGCACCGATGCAGCGCGCTGCCGTCGACCTGGTGCAGGAGGGTCCGACCCTCGCGGAGACGCGTGCGCTCCAAGACGAGTTCCGTGCCAAGCGTGAGTTCCTCGTCAAAGGCCTCAAGGACATCGGCGTGCGTTTCGACCTCGAACCCGAGGGCACGTTCTACGCCTGGGGAGACCTCAGCGCGCTGCCTCCATCGCTGCGCAGCAGCGACGACTTTTTCAAAGCGGCGCTCGACCGGAAGGTGATCTGCGTGCCGGGTCACTTCTTCGACGTGAACCCGGGGAAGCGTCGGACCGGACGGCCCTCGCGATTCGTCGAGCACGCGCGCTTCTCGTTCGGCCCTCCGATGCCGGTTCTCGAAGAGGCGATGGAGCGGCTGCAGGCGATGGTGTCCGAAGCCACCTGATCGACTGGGACTCGCGAAAACCCAACGATTTCGGCAACGAGACTTCGGTTTTTTCCAAGATGGTGTCGATGTAGGCAATCATACTACCTATGACGACATCTGCAGCGGTCGCAGCGAGGATCGAGCAGCAGCCGAGGGAGGCGGCCCCCTTTGTGAAGTGGGTGGGGGGCAAGGGCCGACTGCTCTCTCAGTTGCGACCGTTGCTCCCTAGGGGGATTGAGCGCATGCGCCACGTCGAGCCGTTCGTGGGCGGAGGCGCTCTCTTTTTCGCACGCCGGCCAAGCCGAGCGCTGCTCACCGACATCAACCCGAGCCTGATCGGCACGTACACCGCGATTCGCGACGACGTCGGCGCCGTGATCGACGGCCTTGCCGACCTCGCGACCAAGCACTCCAAAGATCGGTACTACCAGGTACGCGCGCGGTACAACGAGAGTCGAGGCGTCAGAACCGCAAAGCGCGCCGCGATGTTCATCTACCTGAACAAGACGTGCTTCAACGGCCTTCACCGCGTGAATCGCAAAGGGGAGTTCAACGTCCCCGTCGGCGCGTACAAGAACCCGCGCATCCTCAACGAGGATGCTCTCCTCGCGGCAAGCGACGCGCTTCGAGGTGCCACCCTGGCGTGCAGTCCGTTCGAATCGTTGCTCGAGCATGCCAAGCCGGGCGACTTCATCTATTTCGATCCCCCCTATGAGCCAATGTCTCGAACGGCAAACTTCACCTCGTATGCGCAGAACGGGTTCGCGCAGGAGGATCAGATCCGGCTGCGCGATACGTTCAAGGCCCTCGATCGGCGCGGCTGCAAGATGATGCTGTCCAACAGCGACGTTCCTTTCATTCGTGACATCTACGCGAGCTTCGAGGTCACGACGGTGGCTGCACCTCGTGCGATCAACTGCGACGCGACCAAGCGGGGCAAAGTCTCCGAGGTCGTCGTTCGCAACTACTGACGCCGCGTCCCCCATGCCGCGGTGATGGCGGCCAGGGGCGCGAACACCGCCGCGAGCGCCGCGAGCGCGATGTGCAGCGTCTGATCGCCGCCGAGGACGTGAGTCGTGAGGGCACCGACCAGCGGGGGACCGAGGCCTAGGCCGAAGAGATTGGCGGAAAACAGGAGCAACGCCGACGCGACGGCCCGCATCTCGTTCGGGGTGGCAGTCTGAAGCGCGGCGATCGCAGGGCCGAAATAGCTGCTCATCAAGAACAGGATCGGAACGGCCATCGCGAGCGCAAGACCCGCCGTCGGCATCAGAGGACCCGCGACGCCCGGCGCCACCCAGAGCAACGCGGCGAGCACGACGACACGAAGATTCGCGTCGCGGTACCGACGCCCCAGGCGCTCTGCCAACAGCCCCCCAACGAGCGCGCCGACGCTTCCCGCGACGATGAAGATCCAGCCGAATGTCGGTCCGACCTCACTGGCTTCGAGCCCGAAGCGCCGGATCAGCATCTCGACGTACCATGTGATCGTCCCGTAGCCGAGCACCGAAAGAAGGGAGACGCTCCCGAGGATCGAGCCGTAGAGGCGCGCGTGCGCACGGAAGTATCGAAGCACCTCGCGCACCGAGACGGTCTGTCCGTCGTCGTGTGTTCGCCCATGACGTTTCGGCTCGCGAATGGTCCACACGAGCGTGCCGACCAGAAAGCCTGGTAGCCCCACGAGGATGAAGGTGAGCTGCCAAGGGGCGAGCACACCAAAGCCCGGCATCGAGATCGCTGCGTCGCCGACGGCGCCGAGGACCCACCCCCCGACCATGTACGCCATCCCGCCACCGATCGTGATGCCGAGGGTGAAGATCGACATCGCACGCGGCAGAGCCTTGGCGGGAAACAAATCGCTGAGGAGCGAATGGGCAGGCGGTGAAAGCGCGGCTTCGCCGACTCCAACCCCCATCCGAGCGGCGAAGAGCCCCGCGAACCCTCGAACCAGTCCGCACGCACAGGTCATCGCAGACCAGAACAGCACTCCGAACCCGATGATGGCGCGACGGTTTCCGCGGTCGGCGAGTCGTCCGATCGGGAGCCCGAGCACGGTGTAGAAGAGCGTGAACGCGAGCCCGTGCAGCAGTCCGTACTGAAAGTCGGTAATCTCGAACGAGGCTCGAATCGGCCCGACCAGAATCGCCATGACGTTCCGGTCGATGAAGGAGAGGATGTACGCGAGCAGAAGCACGAAGAGCGCCCAGTTCGCGCGGGGTCCCGCGTCGATCGGGCTGTCGACACTTCCGTTCACGGCGGGCGCACCGTAACACGCGCGGAGTTGCCGCTGTCCAGGACGGATTGCCTCAGTCTTCGGCGGCGATCAGGGTCGGCTCGGCGACGTCGTCGATTCCGTACGGGCAGTGACGGCAGCCGGATCCGCAGCAGAACTCGCGCTCGGCGAGGTAGGTCGCCGTCATGACGAACAGGCCGGTGTCGGGGTCGATGTATCCAGCATCTCCCCGCGCAACAGCCTCGTCGTGGGCTCGAACGATATGTGCAGCCAGCGGCTTCACGGCCCGAACCTTGGAGCTAGTTCGAAAATCCGCAACTGCTCAATCCAAACTGACCCGTGAGGCACGTACGAACTCGGCGGTGGCGGCGTGATCGCTCTCGAGCAGCGCTCTTCGTGTGCCCGTCGCGGCGATCTCTCCGTAGTGGAGGAAGCTGAGGTAATCCGAGATGCGGACGACCGAAGCCATGTCGTGGCTGATCACGATCGAAGTGACCCCGAACATTTCCTCGGCCTCGACGATCAGATCGTCGACCATTTCAGTGGTGATGGGGTCGAGGCCCGTCGTTGGCTCGTCGTAGATCAGGATCTCGCTTTCGAGGATCATGGCGCGTGCCACGGCGACGCGCTTCTGCATGCCACCGGACAGCTGGGCGGGCAGCTTCTGCGCGGCCGCCGCAATTCCCAGCGCGGCGAGCTTCTCCATCACACGCTCTCGGATCTCCTTGCGGGAAAGGTCGGTATGCTCTCGAAGCGGAAACGCGACGTTGTCGAACACACTCATCGAGTCGAACAGCGCCGACATCTGGAAGACCATCCCAAAGGTTCGTCGCATCGAGGCGAGGTCGAGGCCTTCGAGCCTGGCAAAGTCGATTCCATCGACCATGAGCTCGCCCGAGTCAGGGCGTTCGAGTCGAATCAGCTGCCGCATGAGCACGGTCTTGCCCGACCCTGAAGGTCCGATGATCAGGTTGGTCTTGCCCCGATGGATGTCGAGGGTGACTCCCTTCAGTACATGCTGAGAACCGTACGACTTGTGCACGTCGCGAATCCGGACGTGAATGGGGTCGTCCTTCACCTGTGGAGGAAGTGGCGGTCGGGTCAGGCGCATCAAGTTCGAGCGAAAGATCTTCATCAGAAGAACCCTTCCCCGAGGATGAGGCTCGTTACGAGGTAGTCGAGCATCAGAATCGCGATCGCGCTTTGCACCACCGCCCGATTGGTCGCGCGACCCACGCCTGCTGCTCCGCCCTCCGCGTAGAATCCGTGGCGACAGGCAATTAGCGTGACCGCCACACCGAACACCATCGCCTTGATCAAGCCCTGCGAGACGTCGGACCAATCCACGAGCCAGCGGAGACGGTCCATGAAAACGCCCGGATCGAGCCCGACAAGCGTGACTGCGACGAAGAACGCGCCGAAGACGCCCACCACGTTGAAGAGCATCGTCAGCACGGGAACCATGACGAAGCCAGCAACGACTCGCGGGACGACGAGGTATTGAACGGGGTTGACGGCCATCGTGACGAGCGCGTCGATCTGATTGGTGACCCGCATCGAACCGAGCTCGGTGGTCATAGCGCTCCCCGCGCGACTGGTGACCATGAGCGCCGCGAATACGGGCCCGACCTCCCGCGCAAGGGCGAGCCCGATCACGGCGCCGGTCTGATTCTCGGCGCCAAAGTCGCGGAATCCATCGACCAGCTGAAGCGCAAGGACGCCGCCAACGAACAGCGCGGTCAGGGAGACGATGAAGATCGACCCGACGCCGATGAACTCCATCGACTCGATGAACAGTCGGCCCCGATACGGCGGCCGAATCCCCCAGAACAAGGCCTCGCCGAAGAGTCGAGACAGCGCCCCAAGCTCCGCAAAGGGGCTCAAGAGCACGCCGAGAAGCCAATCCCATGCGCCTCGGAATGCCGCCTGCACCTTCGAGGGCTCTTCAGGAGTTGCCGGTGCGGTGGGCGCAGCGTCGGACACAGGGCTTCATACCACGTTCGGGCGGGGTTTAGCTGCCGAGATAGATGCGCGGGACCCGACGCGAAACGTTCGTGAGCACTTCGTAAGGGATCGTACCGGCCGCCTTCGCAACATCGCTGGCATCGAGGACCCCGCCTTCCTGCTCGCCGAGCAGAAGGGCTTCGTCGCCGACACGGACACCGGGGACCGACGTCACGTCGACCGTCGTGAGGTCCATCGCAATGTTTCCGACGATGGCGCACCGCGTCCCGTGAATCAGAACGTGCCCACGATTGGAAAGAGAGCGGAGCAACCCATCGCCGTAGCCAAGGGGAATGGTCGCCAGCCGTGTTTCGCGTGACGCGATGAAGGAGCGCCCATACCCCGCAGACTCTCCCGGCATCAGCGTGCGCACGCGAAGCACCTCGGTGCGCCAACGCATGGCTGGCCGAAGGTCGGCGTCCACCGAATCGCTGCCGGCGTACCCGTAGATCGAAATCCCAGGTCGTACCCAATCGAAGTGGGTCTCGGGATGACGAAAAAGAGCCGCGCTGTTCGCCGCGTGACGGACCGCAGGCTCATGACCGAATCGGCGGACATAGCCCTCGGCACGACGAAACCCGGCGAGCTGCTCGGCGACGTAATCTCGATCGGCATCCGCCGTGGAAAGGTGGGTCATCAGCCCTGCGATCCGAATCGCCGGAAAGTTTCGGAGTGAGCGGAGAAATTCCGTGAGCTCCGCAAGCGGCACGCCGAGTCGCCCCATGCCGGTGTCGACCTTGAGGTGCACGTCGACGGGGCGTCCATCCGCCACCGCCTGAAACTTGCGCGCCTCGTCGAGATCGTAAAGGACCGGCGTAAGCCCGGCCGCGATGATGTCGCGGTGCGCGCCTCCATTGATTCCGTTGAGCACGAGGATGGCCCGGTCGATCCCTGCCTCGCGGAGCTCGAGGCCCTCCTCCGCGAGCGCAACACCGAAGCCGTCGACCCCCTCTGCCTGCAGCTTGCGTGCGACCGGTACGACCCCGTGCCCGTAGGCGTCGGCCTTCACGACGGCAAGCACCTTCCGCCCTTGGGCGGCGCGCCGAACGATTTGAAAGTTGTGACCGATCGCGTCGAGAAGCACCTCCGCCCGGGTTGGGCGGAGCGAGGCTTCGGCGTCTTGCACACGCGGTCGAAGCGGTCTCGGGAAACCGGTTTGCACGCCCCCGGGCTAACGGTTCCAAGCGCCGTGGTCAAGCATTGGCACTTCGTCGGGCGGCGACCTACCCTCTCCTCAGATGCGGTTTTCGTGCCCAAAAAGGCTCGTCGCGCAGAGCCTCCTCGTGGCGCTGGTCTTCGGCTGCCACGAGCAGACCGAAGAGACGGTCACCCCGGTGGACATCACTCCGTCGGACGACGTCGTCAGGGAGCCGGCAGCGCCGGAGCTCGAACAACTGACCGTGCGCGTCGTCAACAAGTATCCCCACTCGACCGAAGCCTTCACGCAGGGCCTGCTCTGGCACGACGGGGTCGTCTACGAGAGCACGGGGCGCTACGGCGAATCATCGCTTCGCCGTGTTCGCCTTCAGGACGGACAGGTGCTCGCGGAGCGTGAGCTCGACCCGGAGTTCTTCGGCGAAGGCCTCGCGCTTGCCGGCGATCGTTTGGTGCAGCTCACGTGGCGCTCCGGCGTCGCGTTCGTTGCAGACGTCGACTCGCTCGAGGTGCGCGACTCGCTTCGCTACCCGGGCGAAGGTTGGGGGTTGTGTTTCGACGGCGCTTCGCTCGTGATGAGCGATGGGTCGTCGCTTCTCGAGTTTCGTGACCCTCGAACGCTGGACGTCCTTCGCGAAGTGACCGTGTCCAACGGCGACCGAAACGTCTATCGGCTCAACGAGCTCGAGTGCGTGGGCGACCAGGTTTACGCAAACGTCTGGGGTAGCGACGACATCGTTCGCATCGATTCGAGGACTGGCCGTGTGAATGCGGTGATTGACGCGAGCGGGCTCTTGACCGCGAGCGAAGCGGCAGGCGCGGACGTGCTGAACGGCATCGCCTACAGGCCCGACACGAAGACGTTCCTGTTGACCGGCAAGCTCTGGCCTCACGTGTTCGAGGTCGAGCTCATTCCGCGCTGAGCATCTCGCACCACCTCTGGAGACCACTCGGAGAGCCGACGTTCCATGATGTCGATCGCGTCGGGGTGCTCGTCCACGAGGACGAATCCACGCTCGAGCTCGGCTGCGGCTTGTCCCGTCGTGCCGCTCCCGGCGAAGAAGTCGAGTACGACGTCGCCCGGCTCGCTGTGAATGCTGACGATGCGCCGGAGGACACCGAGCGGCTTCTGCGTGGGGTAACCCGTCTTCTCTTTCCCGTTCGTAGGAACGATCGTGTGCCACCAGACGTCGGTTGGTGTCTTGCCGCGCGCGGCCTTTTCCTTTCCGACGAGTCCGGGCGCCATGTACGGAATGCGTTCCATGTCGTCGAATCGGAACACGTAGTTCTCCGGGTCGAGCGTGTACCAGAGAATCGTGTCGTGCTTGGCGGGCCACCAGCGCTTCGGTCGACCACCAAAGTCATACGCCCAGACGATCTCGTTTCGAAAGCACTCCCTGCCAAGAAGTCGGTCGAGTGCGACCTTTACGTAGTGCGCTTCGCGATAGTCGAGGTGAACGAACAGCGACCCGTCGGGGGTCAAACAAGGAAGGGCCGCTTCGATGCGAGGCATCAGAAAGCTCGCGTAGTCGTCGAACGCGTCATCGTAGCTGGCGCTTTCGACTCGCTCAACGGCGTAGCTGCGGCCACCGAAACCCCGGCGTTCGCCGTCGGCGGCGTGTTTCACTCGCATCCTGTGACGCGATTGAGCTTTCCCGGTGTTGAATGGGGGGTCGATGTACGCGAGCCGAGCGAAGCTCCGCGGCAGCGCCGCCAGCACGTCGAGATTGTCCCCCTGCACAATCCGTCTCACGGGCGCGAGCCTATCATCGAGGGAAGCACCCGCCCACCTGGGATCCCCTTGCGGCACCGCGAGCCCAGTTCTACCCTCGGCGTCCATGCGACTCGTGGTCAACGGTGAGGAACGAGAGGTCGATCCGAGCACGACGATCAAGCAGCTCTTGGTTTCGCTCGGCCTTGGAGACACTCTCGTGGCCGTCGAACGAAACGAGGAGGTCGTACCTCGTGCCCACCACGACGAGACCGAGCTCGCAGACGGCGACCGAGTGGAAGTCGTTCACTTCGTAGGAGGCGGCTGAGTGTCAGACGACATCTTGAAGATCGGCGAGTTCGAGTTTCGTTCGCGCCTGTTCACGGGAACCGGAAAGTACCCGGACCTCGATACCGCTCGCGGAGCGCTCGAGGCATCGGGCTGCGAGGTCGTTACGGTGGCGGTTCGACGAGTCGACCTGGCGGCAACGGGTACCGACACGATCATGAGCGTCCTGCGGGAGGGCAACTACACGATCCTTCCGAACACCGCCGGCTGTTACACGGCGAGCGACGCCGTGCGCACCTCTCGACTCGCACGCGAGCTTCTCGACACGTCGCTGATCAAGCTCGAGGTGATCGGGGACGAGAAGACGCTGTTCCCCGACGTGCCGGCAACGCTCGAAGCTGCGAAAGCCCTCGTCGACGACGGGTTCACCGTCTTGCCCTACTTCAACGACGACCCCGTAGCGGCACGTCGGCTCGAAGACATCGGCTGCGCCGCGGTGATGCCGCTCGCAGCGCCGATCGGAAGCGGGCTTGGTGTGCGCAACCCGTTCAACATCGAGATCATCGTGAAGCACGCCGGAGTCCCGGTCATCGTCGATGCCGGCGTCGGAACCGCATCCGATGCGGCCGTCGCCATGGAGCTCGGTATCGACGGCGTGCTGATGAACACCGCAATCGCAGGGGCGGCCGACCCGGTGCGGATGGCCCGTGCGATGAAGGCTGCCGTCGAGGCAGGTCGAGACGCGTTCCTAGCGGGCCGTATCGCCCGAAAGCTCTACGCGACGGCGTCGAGCCCGCTCGAGGGCGTGATCGGCTCCGACCAGACCGGCCGCACCTGACGCATGCGCCTTCCCCGAATCTGGCTCCTCACGATGCCGGAAGACCCGAGGGGCCCCGTCGAGCCGATCGAGCGCGCGCTTGCGGACTGTCCCCCAGGCGAGGTCGGGGTTCAGCTTCGTGCCAAAGAGTCGAGCGACCGGGACATTCTACGGTGGGGCCGGGCGCTACGAGAGGTGACGCGGCGGCATCAAAGCCCCCTGCTGGTCAACCGGCGCGTCGATCTCGCCATGCTCGTCGAGGCGGATGGGGTTCATCTCCCGGAGCGGAACGCCGGCATCGATGCCGTCCGCGCTCTGTCCCAGAAACCCCTGCTCGTCGGGCATTCGTGCCACGACCGATACGCCCTCGAGCGTGCGCGGGACGCTGGGGCGGACTTTGCCTTCCTGAGCCCGCTCTTCGAGGTTCCGGGCAAGGCGCCGCCCATCGGGATCGAGGGCTTCGCGAGCGCGATCGACGGCGTCGGTATACCGACATTCGCCCTCGGAGGCATCGAGCCGATGCACGTTGGCCCCGTAATTCGCGCGGGCGCCGCTGGGATTGCGCTCCGGCGCCCCGTCTATGGCGACAGGCCGTCGACCTCGCTCGGCGCGTATCGTCACGAGTTTGACAAGCACTCGAAAACGCGCGCATAGCAGCCTCGTGAGTCGGGTGTTGAAGGGGCTGAGCATCCTTTCGTGGCTCGGCGCGGTCCTCATCGTGATCGCGCTAGTCCTGAAGGTCGTGTGGTTCGACGTGGCGCTGATGGAACACAACGGAATGGCCCCTACGCTGGTCCGCGGCGAACGAATTCTCATCAATCGCCGAGCTTCGCCCGATCTCGGCTCAATCGCGGTGTGCCAACACCCGACGGAGCCCGCCTTCGTCGTTGGTCGCGTGGCCGCTACCGAGGGTATGACGATCGATTCACTGGGGCCAAAGCTGAAGCTCGACGGCGAGGTCGTCCCTTTCGAGCCCCGAGGCGCGGCCGAGTTCTTCAGCGCGGACGATCAGACCACGCATTCGCTGATCTTCGGCGATGAAACCATTGGCCCTGTCACGCACGACGTGTTTGCCGAGGAACGGGGCCGAATCCGTGTGCGGAAAACCGAGGTGCCCCCCGGTAAGCTCTACCTTCTTGGCGATTTTCGCGCGTCCCGTGGACAGGACAGCCGGGCCTTTGGCGTGGTCGACGCCGAGGGCTGCCGCGGCACGATCGTGTTTCGGCTGACCCCCGCGAAAGGGCTCGATCCGGAGCTCGCGCACGGGTATTTCGAACCGATCCGCTGAGTACACATCCACGTTGCCTGCAGGGGCGTCCGGTCTATGCTCCGCGCGCCGATGAGAGTGGCCGTCGTTCAATTCCCAGGCTCGAACGCCGATTGGGACGCCTTGCACACCGTTCGAGACGTCGTGGGAGCGGATGCCTGGTACGCGTTTCACAAGAACGAGTCGCTTGGCGAAGCCGACGCCGTCGTCATCCCGGGAGGGTTTTCGTACGGAGACTACCTTCGGGCCGGAGCGATTGCGGGATTCAGCCCCATCGTGTCCTCCGTCCGCGAGTTCGCGGCGCGAGGCGGTCCGATTCTCGGCATTTGCAACGGGTTTCAGATTCTCACGGAGATGGGACTTCTGCCCGGCGCACTCACCCGCAATGCGCATCTGCGGTTCGAGTGCCGCGACGTTCACCTTCGCGTCGAGAGCGAGGGACCGTTTACCGACATGGGCAAAGGCAGTGTCCTTCGCCTTCCCATCGCGCATGCGGACGGTCGTTACCACACCACCGAAGCCGGCCTCGCGGACCTCGAGGCCAACGGCCAGGTCGCCTTTCGCTACTGTACACACGCCGGTGCAGCCCCCGAAGGAAGCGACGCCAACCCGAACGGCTCCGTCAGCGACATCGCCGGGGTCTACAACCGCGAAAAGAACGTTCTTGGGATGATGCCCCACCCCGAACGAGCCAGCGAAACCATCCTCGGCAACGACGATGGGCTCCAACTCTTTCAATCGCTTCGCCGCCACCTGGGACTCGAATGAAGCCTCCAGCCAATTTTCCCGGAGAACCCGATGCCTCGCGCGAAATCGCACGGGAGTTCGGGCTTTCGAACGACGAATGGAAGCTCGTGCTCGACACCCTCTCGAGAGCACCGAGCTATGCGGAGCTTGGCGTCATCAGCGTGATGTGGTCGGAGCACTGCTCGTACAAATCGTCGCGCATCCATCTCGGCCGGCTGCCGACGACGGGCCCACAGGTCGTTCAGGGGCCAGGTGAAAACGCGGGCGCGGTCGACATCGGCGACGGGTTTTGCGCGGTCTTCAAGATGGAGTCGCACAACCATCCGTCGTACATCGAACCCTACCAGGGCGCCGCGACGGGTGTCGGGGGCATTCTTCGAGACGTGTTCACCATGGGTGCGCGACCGGTGGCATCGCTCAACTCGCTTCGTTTTGGACGTCCCGACCATCCGAAGACGCCGCATCTTCTGAAGGGCGTCGTCGCGGGCATTGGCGGCTACGGCAACTGCATCGGGGTCCCTACGGTCGGCGGAGAAGTTCAGTTCGACGCGAGCTACGACGGCAACATCCTCGTCAACGCGTTCACCGTCGGTATCGCAAAGACCGAAGACCTCTTCTTCGGCGTGGCCGAAGGCGTCGGCAACCCGATCATCTACGTCGGCGCGAAGACGGGTCGCGACGGGATTCACGGCGCTACCATGGCGAGCGCCGAGTTCGGCGAAGAAACCGACAGCAAACTTCCCACGGTGCAGGTCGGAGACCCGTTCATGGAAAAGCTCCTCCTCGAGGCATGCCTCGAGATCTTTGCCACCGACTCCCTTTCCGGGGTGCAGGACATGGGGGCCGCCGGCCTCACCTCGTCCTCCGTCGAAATGGCCGACCGCGCGGGCAACGGGATCGAGCTCGACCTCGACGCGATCCCGCGACGCACCAAGGCGCTGAGCCCCTACGAAATGCTTCTGAGCGAGTCGCAGGAGCGCATGCTCATGGTCGCGAAAGAAGGCCGCGAACAGGAGGTCTTCGACATCTGCGCGAAGTGGGACCTCGACGCCTCGATCGTCGGCCGCGTCACCGATACCGGGCGCTTCGTGTGCAAGGCGACGCCAGGCTACGATCCGTTCGACGGGACGGGAGCCCCGGACCCTGTCGTCGTCGTCGACCTGCCCGTCGCGCTCCTCACCAACTCCGCACCGAAGTACGACCGCCCGCAGAACGCGCGCAGCGACGAGGCCTCGGTTCTCACCATCTCGGGCGACACACCGACCGACCTCGGCGCAGAGCTCGTTCGTCTGATCGGCTCTCCGAACATCGGCAGCCGCTCGTGGATCTGGCGACAATACGACCACATCGTTCGCGACGGTACCGTGATCCGTCCGGGGGAAGGCGACGCAGGCGTGGTGCGCGTGTTTTGCGAAGACGAATCGGGCACCCTCGAGAAGTTCCTCGCCGTCTCCTCCGACTGCAATGGTCGCCACGTCGAGCTCGATCCGTTCTCCGGCGCGGCGATGGCCGTGGCCGAGTGCACCCGCAACGTCGTGTGTGTGGGCGCAAAACCTCTCGGGCTCACCGACTGCCTGAACTTCGGGAACCCCGAGGTTCCCGAACAAATGTGGCGCTTCTCGCGTGCGATCGACGGGCTCGCGGCGGCGTGCACCGCACTCGACGCGCCGGTCGTCTCCGGCAACGTCAGCCTCTACAACGAGACGGACGGCAACGCGATTCTCCCCACGCCGACCGTGGCGGTCGTCGGCCAGCTCGAGGACCCGAGCCACCGAATGGGTCTCGGCTTCGTTCGTGAGGGGGATGTCATCGTGCATCTCGGGCAACCGTCGCGTGGGGTGCTCGGAGGCTCGGAGTGGCTCGTCCAGCACACCGGCAAGGTCGCGGGCGCACCGGTGGGCATCGACCTCGAGGCCGAGGCGCTGCTTCAACGCGCAGTGCTCGACATGGCCCGGCAGCGGCTTCTTCACAGCGCTCACGACGTCAGCGATGGTGGACTCGCCGTATGCCTCGCCGAGTCGTGCATCGCCCTCGGGCACGGCGCCAAGGTCTCGCTGCCCTCGGACGGCGACGCGCCGCCTCATGCGCTGCTCTTCAGCGAGGAGCCGTCGCGTATCGTCGTCAGCCTGCCCGCGTCGAGTCTCGGCGCGCTTGGCGACCTGTGCGAGCGCTACGGTGTGCCGTTCGAGAAGATTGGCACGGTCGGTGGGGACACGCTCGACATCGACGGGCTCCTGAGGGTGCCGGTCGAAGAGCTGGCCGAGCACCACGCGAAGGCGCTCGATCCCATCGTCGGCTGAGCGGTTCGGCTATTCGGCCGCTTCGACTTCGGCCGGAACGGGTCGCTTCTCGCCGCGGAGCTCTACGGAAACGAGCTTGGAGACGCCCGGCTGCTCCATCGTCACGCCGTAGAGCACGTCGGCAAACTCCATCGTGCGCTTGGAGTGGGTGATGACGATGAACTGCGAGCGATCGGTCATCTGCTGAATCGCCTCCGCGAAGCGACCGATGTTCGCCTCGTCGAGCGGCGCGTCGACCTCGTCGAGAAGGCAGAACGGGCTTGGCTTGTACTGGAAGATGGCGAAGATGAGCGCGACAGCCGTGAGCGCCTTTTCTCCGCCGCTCATCAGCTCGAGCGACCCAAGACGCTTGCCCGGAGGCTGCGCGTAAATCTCGACGCCGGTCTCGAGCATGTCGTGCGGGTCGGTGAGGCGAAGCTCGGCCTTGCCCCCGCGAAAGAGCATTGGATAGAGACGCTTGAATCGCTCGTTGATCGCGGCGAACGACTCGCGGAACATCGCTCGGCTCTCGCGATTCATGTGACGAATCGCCTTCTCGAGCTTGTCGAGGGCCTCTTCGAGATCGCTCCGCTGAGCGGTGAGGTAGTCGTAGCGCTGCGCGTTTTCCTCGTACTCCTCGATGGCGGTGAGGTTGATCTCCCCCATGCGATCGATCAGGCGCTGCAGCTCTTCGGCCCGCGCGGTGTCCTCCGGGCCGGGCATCGGTCGCGCGTGATAGTCGCTGATGACGTAGTCGAGCTCGACGCGATGTTTGTCGGCGACCTGCTCTTCGAGGTGTTCGAGGGAGAGCGCGAGCTCGCGTTCGCGAAGCGCGAGCTCATTGAGGGCGCTCGAACGCTCGTCGATGACCGAACGAAGCTCCTTGAGGTGAACCTCTGCCTCACCGAGCGCGATCTGCGCGGCGTCGAACCTCCCACGCAGGTCGGCAAGCTCGGTACGCGCGACGGAGGCGTCGTGGGCGTTTTCGCTCAGCCTGCCCTGGTGCAGGAGGATTCGCCCCGCCGCCTGGCCACGATCCCGGTCGGCAATCGCGACGTCCTCCCGCAGCCGGTCTTCGCGCGCGTTGAGCTCTGCGATGGACCGGTCGAGCTGAGCAAGCATGGAGCGCTCACGATCGGCGCGCTCGCGAGACTGCGTCGCCTGGACCTTGACTTCCGTCGCACGCGACGCCTGCTCTTCGACGACCCTGCGGCGTTCAGCGAGTACGCTCTCGGCCACTCGCGCCGCCTCGGACGCATCGGCGACGTGTCGCTCGGCATCTCCAAGCTCGCGCCGCGTGTTGCTTTCGTCGACGTCGATCTGACCGAGGGCTTCACGCGCTTCGTGTTCGGTCTGCCCGATCTCGCCGCGGCGCTCGTCGATCCGCTTCAGCTCGGCCTCGACGAGATGAACGTCGCGCTCGGTTCCTAGGATCTCGAGCTCGGTGTCGTGGGCTTCGGTGCGAGCGGAATCGATCGCGGCCTGCCGCTCTGCAATCGACGCCCGAATGCGACCCTGTTCGGCCGTCGAGCGCTCGAGCTTGGCGGAAAGGCCGGCGTCGGCCTCCTCGAGCTCGCGGATCTCTCGTTTGAGGCGAAGAAGATGCTCCGCGGACTCGTCCTCGGCACCGCCGACCACCGCCCCGTTCGGGAGGAGCGCCTGGCCGTCGAGCGTCACGAGCTTGCCTTGAAAGCCTTCGCGGTGAAGACGCGACGCCGTGTCGAGCGTGTCGACGACGAGCACGTCATAGAGAAACGCGCGAACCCAGTCGGCGTCGCTCGTTCCGTAGCGGACCATCGACGAGAGCGGCCCAACGATGCCCATCCCCGAGGGGAACGGCGGCACCACGCGTGCTGCGCCTAGGGGCGACCGTGGAAGGAATGTCGCTCGGCCTCGTTCTTTGCGCGCGAGGTACGCCGCTGCTCGAAGCGCAGCGTCGGTGTCGTCCACGAGCAGATACTCGAGCGAGCCGCCGAGCGCTGCGCCCAGCGCGCGCGTGTGCTCTGGCGCGCACTCGATTCGATCGGCGACGAGCCCGATGAGGCCGGCGCCCTGCGACGCGTACTCCGTCATCACGGCCTGGGCGCCCGCGCCTACGCCTTCGAAGCGCTCGTGAATTTCGTTGAGGGACTCGAGGCGCGAGCGGGTGACGGCTGCTTTCTCGCGAAGCGATTCGACCTCGCTGTCTACCTCGGCAAGCGCTGCTTTTTGCGACGCGAGAAGCGTTTCGATTTCGCCCTGCCGCTCAGCGGTTTGGGAACGACCGCTGCGAAGTCCGGCCATGCGCGCCTCGTGTTCGCCGCGGCGTTGATGAAGCTCGACCTCGCGCGATGCGAGCGAATCGAGCTCTTCCCTCAGTCGCGCGATGCGCGCGCGCGTTTCTTCGCGGCGGCTTTCGTAGCCCTTCAGCACCGCCTCCGTACCGGCGACGTGTGCCTGCCCATCGGAAAGTCGCGCACGCGCGTTGGCAAGGGCGACTTCGGCCTCTTCTGCGGTGTTCTTGCGAGCCTCGAGCCCCTGCTCGACTTCGGAAAGTAAACGACCCGACTGCGTCTCGAGGTCCTCGAGCTCACCGAGGGAAAGCCGTACTCCGGAGATTTCTTGTTGCAGTGCGCGCCGCTGCTCTTCGAGCTGGTCGAGCTCACGCGACGCAAGCTCTTTCCGTTCGACGAGCGCAGCCTGACGATCCTGTTGCTGACGAATCAAACCTTCGAGCTGTCGAACGGAGTTGTCGAGCTCGTACGCAGCAGCCTGTCCCCGTTCGACTTCGGTGCTGACGTTCTGAAGCGACACGCGCTCCGCCTCGACCGACGCTTCCTTCGCCACCAAGTCGCGGCGGCTCGCCTGCATCGCCTCGTTGGCTTCGGTCAACGACGCCGACACGGAACCCGACTGACCACGAAGCTCGAGGAAGCGGTGTGAGGCGACCCAAAGGTCGAGGTCGCGCATCTCCTTTTTGTAGCGCTTGTAGCGCTCGGCCTTTTGCGCTTGCCGTTTGAGCGACGCGAGGCTTCGCTCGAGCTCACCGATGATGTCGGTGACTCGGAGAAGGTTCTGCCGAGTCTGATCCATCTTGCGCTCGGCGGCGCGCTTGCTGAGCTTGAACTTGCTGATGCCGGCGGCCTCCTCGATCATCGTGCGCCGGTCCTCGGGCTTCGACGTGACGATGAAGCCGATGCGGCCCTGCTCGATGATCGAATACGCGCGTTTGCCGACGCCGGTGCCGAGGAAGAGGTTCGTGATGTCGAGGAGACGAACCGGCGTGCGGTTGATCAGGTAGTCACTGCGGCCCTGGCGGTCGAGACGCCGCGTGACCTGGATTTCCTCGTACTCGGAATACTCCGGTGGGGCGATACCGTCGGAGTTGTCGAAGGTGAGCGTGACCTCCGCGAAACCGTGTGGCCCCCTCCCCTCGGCACCGCTGAAAATCACGTCTTCCATGTGCTTTCCGCGGAGGCGAGAGGGCGACTGCTCGCCCATGCACCACTTGATGGCATCGACAATGTTGGACTTGCCGCAGCCGTTGGGCCCAACCACGCAGGTGATGTCGTGGTCGAAATGGACCGTCGTCGGTTCGACGAACGACTTGAAGCCGGCGATTTGGAGCTTCTTAATCTTCACGTTGCCCCCCTAAGGAGTATCTGGACGTGGCTATCACTGAACATCCTGGATTGCAACGATTTGCGCAACTAGAAGTAAAGGTCATCGGGTGACCCCCACTACATCTTGTGGTTGCTGCAACTCCGACCGACTAGACGCGATCGTTTGCTAATCGCCGTCGGCGGCGCGAGGGGTGGGAGCGGGAGCGGCCGGCGGCCGGCTCGCCCGAGGCTTCATCGCCCGTCGCCGCTCCCGGAGAAAGTCCATGAACGCGGACGCGGTGTCGAGGTCGCGGACCGGCAACGCGTCGACGAGCTCGTGGAGCCGTCGTCGCTGCGCCTCGCCGCCCACGCTGCGGGGCGGTCTCGACGCGCGCGCGGGCGGCTTGGCCGGGGCCTCGTCCGCGACCGATGGCTGATCTTCGACGACTTCGCCGGCCGTCGGGACGTGCCAGGTCGGCCGGTCGACCGCCTTGATGCCGTGGGCCGTCAGCCACGAGTCCATGCACGCGCGCAATCGCTCCGATCGAAACGCGAACCATCGCTCGCGATCGACGGGATGGCTCATCAGCGCGTCCTTGAAACGACGAAACGCGCCCTTGCCGTCGATCGCGATGTTGAGGCGGCGCCTGAGCTCGTCTTCTTCAACGGTCGCGATGAAGCGTTCCATCCAGCGGTATTGCTCGCGAGACGACACGGGGTCGATTCGCAGGTACCGGCCGTCGTTCATGATGCGCGAGTGCATCGCAGGGTCGGCGACGCCGTCCACGATTCGGATGACTTCTCCCGTGTCGAAGTGAAGGTAGCTGTGGACTTCCGGTGCGTTGTTTTCGAAAGCGTCTTCGAGTGCCTCCCAGGCTACGGGTACATCCTTGATTTCTTTGGTTTGCCCGACATCGTCATTGCTCATGTTATTCCCATTTCAGTTCGCGCCCGCCGTACCGCGTCACGCCAACGCCCGAGGTGACGCTCCTTTTCGCCCGGCGTCAACTGGGGCTCGAAGCTACGTTCGATACGGTAAGCATCTAGTACAGAGTTGAGGTCGTCGAACACGCCGACGGCCATTCCAGCCAAGTAAGCCGCTCCCAAAGCTGTGGTTTCGACATTGACGGGGCGGTCGATGGTCACCCCGAGCATGTCGGATTGAAACTGCATCAATAAGTCGTTGCGGGCCGCTCCACCGTCGACCCGAAGTCGAGTTATAGGACGACCCGAGTCTGCCTGCATAGCGTCAACGAGATCGACGATTTGAAAGGCCATCCCTTCGAGCGTGGCGCGCGCGAGGTGAGCCGCCGTCGTATCGCGGGTGAGGCCGTAGATGAGGCCGCGCGCGTGGGGGTCCCAGTACGGTGCGCCGAGTCCAGCGAGCGCGGGCACGAACACCACGTCTCCAGTCGCGTCGACCTGTCGGGCGAGGGCCTCGATCTCCTCGGAAGACTCGATCAGTCCGAGGCCGTCGCGAAGCCACTGCACGGCGGCGCCTGCAATGAACGCGCTACCCTCGAGCGCATAGACGGTTTCGTCGCCAATCCGCCAGGCGATGGTCGTCAGCAGCCCGTTCTCGGACCGCACCATCTCGGTTCCCGCGTTGACGAGAAGGAACGCGCCCGTGCCGTAGGTGCACTTGGCGTCGCCCGGCTGGAAGCACGCCTGTCCGAAGAGCGCCGCCTGCTGGTCGCCGGCCATGCCGGCGATGGGGATGCCGTCCGGGAGCCCCGGCACACCTTTGGTGGTCGCATAGACCTCGGAGCAGCTGCGTACCTCGGGCAAGAGCGCCATCGGCACGTTGAGCTCTCGGCAGAGCTCCTCGTCCCAGCGCTCCTTCCGGATGTCGTAGAACAGCGTCCGAGACGCGTTGCTCGCATCGGTGACGTGGACCGCGCCACCCGAGAGTCGATAGACGAGCCACGAATCGATGGTGCCGAACGCGAGGTCGCCCTGCTCGGCCCGCGCTCGGACCTCCGCGGAATGCTCCAGCATCCACTCGAGCTTCGTGCCCGCAAAGTAGGGATCGAGGACGAGACCGGTACGCTCCCGGAATAGCTCTTCCCTGCCCTCCGCCTTCAGCTGCGCACAGCGGTCTGCGGTGCGACGGTCCTGCCAGACGATGGCGTTGTGGACGGCGCGCCCCGTCGACCGATCCCAGAGCACGACGGTTTCACGCTGATTGGTGATGCCGATGCCGAGGCAGTCTCCGATCGCCGCGCCGGTTTGCTCGAGCACGTCGCCCACGGCCACGACGATGCTCTCCCAAATCTCGTCGACGTCGTGCTCGACCCAGCCAGGCTTTGGAAAATGTTGAGGAAATTCGCGGTTCGCCTTGCCGAGAATCCGCCCGTCGGGCGCAAGAAGCAACGCTGTGGAACCCGTGGTTCCCTGGTCAATCGACAAAAGAAAGCCCGACATCCGAGCCGCTACGGTACGGATCCCCGCCCTCAAAGTAAAGCCCCATCGGGGACACGCGGGGTACCCACAACCCCAACAATCCCAAGCAGTTACAGATCAACCCGCGCGATTCACGAAAAACCCTGCGTTTTCCGCAGGCCTCTCGACTCGCGCGAGCTGGACAGCGGAAGCGATAGAGAACCACGCGACGAGCGCCGCGCAGAGGCAACGGAGCCACTTGGGACGAACCCTGGCAACGAGGCATCGAAATCGATTCGTCATAGCGTCACGAATCACGAGTTTTGGATCGCAAA
>CBFCWN010000025.1:0-43130 GCA_965601515.1 uncultured Myxococcales bacterium
CTTGGTCGCCTGCCGCTGGGCGTCGTTGAAGTACGCCGGTACGGTGATGACCGCCTCGGTGACGGTCTCGCCCAGGTAGTTCTCCGCGGCCTTCTTCAGCTTGCGGAGCACCTGCGCCGAGACCTCAGGCGGCGAAAGCGTCTTCCCGCCGACCTCGAAGCCGGCGTCGCCGTTGTCTCGCTGCACGACCTTGTAGGGCATGCGCGTCGCGTCGTCGCCGAGCTCGTCGAAGCGGCGACCCATGAAGCGCTTGGCGGAATACACCGTGCCCTCTGGATTGGTGATGGCCTGTCGCTTCGCGATCTGTCCGACGAGAATCTCGCCCTGGTCGTCCCACGCGACGACAGACGGTGTGATGCGGTCACCCTCCTCATTGACGATGACCTTCGGGTCCTTACCCTCCATCACCGCGACGACAGAGTTGGTCGTCCCGAGGTCGATGCCGATAATCTTTCCCATGTGTTTTCGTCTCCTTTTGCCTCCGGAGTCCCTCCAGAGTGGCGTCAACGTAACCACCCCGATGGGGTCGTCAAGACACTTTCCGGCGTGAATTGGGCCGAAAAAGTCAGCCCGCGACGTGGCTCCGGAGCGCCTCCACGTCGGCGCTCTCGGCGAGCACGATCAGCGAGTCACCCGCCTCGAGGAGGTGTTCGCTGCCCGGGTTGTAGATGTAGTCGCCGTCGGCCCGGTGGACGGCGACCACCAGCGCACCCGCGGCTCGGAGATCGGTCTCGGCAAGGCGCTTTCCGGCCAGCGGGCTCGTCTTGGGGATGTCGATGGCCTCGATCCCGACGCTGATGCCGCCGCCGAACTGAATGATGCGGTCGAGGAAGGCGACGGTCTTCGGGCTCACCATCTCGCTGAAGAGCCGAACGCCGCCGATATAGTTGGGCGCGACCACGGCGTCGGCTCCGGCGCGGCGCAGCTTCGGCTCGGTCGACGGCTCGATGGACTTGGCGACGATGCGCGCGGTGGGGTTCAGAGCGCGGGCGCTGATGGTGACGAAGAGATTCGCCTTGTCGTCGTTCAACGCGGAAATCACCCCGCGAGCTCGCTCTACACCCGCAAGCTCGAGCACGTGGTCGTCGGTCGCGTCACCCACGATATAAAGCAACTCGTCGTCGAACTCCTCGGCGAGCTCCTCGAGCAGGTCCCCTTTCGAGTCGACGACCACGAACGGGATGCCAACCGCTCTGAGCTCGGTCGCGATGTGCCGACCCGTGGTTCCCACACCACAAACGATGACGTGGTCGCTGATAGTGGTGATTGCTCGCTGCATGCTCCTTCGCCTCAGAATCCCTTGCAGGTCACCTTCTACGATCAAAGCCGTAAGACTTGAAATGAAATACAGCAGCGTCCCGCTGCCGAGAATAATCAGCGTGATGGTGACCGCACGCGCTTCGGGAATCTCGTTCATTCCCTCGAGCGTCTCTGCGAAGCCGACGGTCGAGAGCGTGATGATCGTCATGTAGAAGCAGTCGAACCACGACCAACGCCCCTCTCCGACGCTGTAGTATGCGGTCGCCCCCACCATCACGACCGCCGCGAGCACGCCGGCCGCCGACAGCAAGCGCCCATACGCCGAGCGTCGCGATCCGAAGAAGACCAGCCTCACTGGGGCGTAGTTGGCGTCATCGAAGGATCCAAGTCAACCCCTTGACCGGCGCGACGCTGGCGGGCACAACCGGCCGCGGTGAGTCCTTCGGAAGACGCGCGCCGGGCAGGGCGCGGTTTGGTGTCGATTGCCGGCGCGAAGGCCTACTTCATCATCTCGAGCTACGCGGTGCAGCTGCTGCTGCCGCGGATCTTCGGTGAGGCCGAGGAGTTTGGCCTCTACTCGGCAACGATGAGCGGCATCGCGATCCTCACCAACGTGTTGGTGGTCGCCACGATCCAGTCCGTTTCGAAGTTCGTCAGCGAAGACGAGAGCCGCGCCGAGAGCACCCTTCGTCAGGCGCTTCGCATCCAAGCGCTCGTCGGCGGGGTGCTCGCTGGCGCTTTGTTTGCGCTCGCACCAGCGATCGCGCGCCTTCTTCTCGACGACCAGCTCACGCCTCTCATTCGGATCGCGTCCCTCGTGGTCTTCGCATACGCGCTCTACGCAGCAACGGTTGGAAGCCTCAACGGTCGTCATCTGTTCGCGAAACAGGCCCGACTCGACATCACGTTTTCGACGCTGCGGACCACGGGCGTCTTGGCCGGCGCAGCGCTTGGAATCGGCGCAATCGGAGCCGTGATGGGTTTCGCGGCGGCCGCAGCGGCAATCGTCACGGTCGCCCTTCTCTGGGTGGGCACCGGAAGCAAGTGCGACGGATCGACGATCCCAAGAAACCGCTGGATTGGTTTCATGGCCCCGATTTGGGCCTATCAAATCTGCCTCAACGGCATCCTGATGATCGACCTGCAGGTGCTCAAGCGAACCGCGACGGAGCTCGCCCTTCAGGGAGCATTGGCGGCGGACGCCGCAGCGGACCTCGCGAACCAGTACGTCGCCTACTACCGCGCTGCGCAAACGTTCGCATTCGTTCCCTACCAGCTGATCATCTCCATGACGTTCATCGTGTTTCCGATGATCAGCAAAGCCACCAGCCTCGGCGATCAAGAAGCCGCCAGGAACACGATTCAGCACGGCATGCGTCTTTCGCTTCTCCTACTGCTGCTCGTCGCTGCGCCCACATCGGGCGCTGCGGAGGGCGTCATGCGCATCGCCTACCCGGCGGAATACGTCGTTGGCGCAAGCGCGTTGAGCATCCTGGTGTTCGGCGTCTGCGCGTTCGCGCTGTTTGCGGTGGCCGCCACCGCGATCAGCGGCGCGGGCAAGCCGTCGCTCGCGGCGATCGTGGCGGCGGTCGCACTCGCGACCGTGATCGGGGCAACTCGGACCCTCTTGATCCGCGCCGGGCTCGGTGACTCGACGCTACGGGCGGTCGCCATCGGGACGAGCATCGGGATGTCCGTTGCGCTCGTGCTCTCTGGGGTGATCCTCTACCGGATGTTCGGCGTGTTCATCCCATGGCTCACCTGGCTCCGCGCCGGTGCCGCCGCCGTGGCGGGCTACGGCGTGTCCCACGCGATTCCCCACGCTTCGATCGTCGGGGCACTGCTGTCGCTTGGTGCAGGCTTCCTCTCAGCGCTTGGGGTGCTCGTGCTCACACGCGAGATCGACCGCCGCGACTGGGTCGCGCTCCGACGAATCTCGAGCCGCGACTAGCCCTCGCGACGGTAGTGACCGCTTCGCCCACCCCGCTTTTCAAGGAGAACGACCTCTTCGATCGCCATGCTTTTGTCGATGGCCTTGAGCATGTCGTAGAGGGTCAGCGCGGCGACGGTGACCGCGGTCAACGCCTCCATCTCGACTCCGGTGCGGTCGGCACAGCGCACGGCCGCCTCGATCACGAAGCGGTCGGCATCGTCCGCCGGTTCGAGGGTCACGTCGACCCCCGTGACCGCCAGCGGATGGCAAAGCGGAATGAGCTCCGACGTGCGCTTCGCCGCCTGAATGCCCGCGATGCGGGCCGTCGCGATCGCATCGCCCTTCGGCACGTCGCCGCGGAGCAGCACCTCGCGCGTCGCCGGCTCCATGCGAAGCGTAGCTCGCGCGCGCGCCTCGCGTGCGGTCTTGGCCTTTTCGCCCACATCGACCATGCGCGCTTGGCCTTTGTCGTCCAAGTGCGTGAGTTCGTCGTCTCGCTTCATCAATCGGGGTGCGGAGCCTCGTAGGGCGCCCGGGGCGGGAGCGTAGCCGTCCCCGCCATGCGGGCAATCAGCTCTACTCGCGAATGCACGCCAAGCTTTGAGAAGATGCGCTTCAAGTAGGTATTGACGGTGGAAATCGTGAGACCGGTCTCCGAGGCGATGTCGCGGGTGCTCGAGCCCGCCACCAGGAGCGAAACGACGTCGCGCTCGCGCGGAGTGAGCGGCGCCCGTTGCAGCGTCTCGGCAACGGCCTCGCCGGGTCGACGACTGCCTTCGTCGGTCAGGCGTTCGGCGCAGCCGAGCCCGCGCGAGTAGATGCGGGATGCCCACTTCAGCACCTCGAGCTCTTGGCCGACGGGAGCATCTCCGACGATTTCGAGGTGGAGCGTGCCAATCGGGGTCCGACCTCGACGAAGCGGCAAAGAGATGGTCGGATCGCCGACGGTCAGCTCGGACTCGCTCGACACGGGGTCGGTCTCCGGACGCTCGAGACGGAACGAGTGTGCGCCCACGAGGCCGGCGAGCAACGTTGCACCGCGCAGAGGATAGGTCCGGACGGGATCGAGCTCCGCGAGGCGCTCGGCAATGTCCATCAGCCTTTCGCTCGATGTCATTTCCCGGTCCAGTCGTCCATGATCAGGGGTGAAAAACGAAAAATTGTCAACCCTTGGCGGACCAGGCGAGCGAGGACGGAGAGATCCGTTCGAGCGAGAAATCCGAAACGAGCGCATCGAGCCGAATCGGCTCGGGCGTGTCGACCAGTCCAAGAGAGTGCGCCAGGAGACCGATCACCGCCTCGGGGGTCATGCCGGATTCGCGCAGAGTCGCGATGGAGGTTGCGCCGTGCCGCGTCGAAAGGCGCACGCCGTCGTCGTCCACCACGAGCCCGACGTGCGCAAACGCGGGGACCTCGTACCCGAGTGCTCGATAAAGCGCGATCTGTCGCGGAGTGGATGGGAGAAGATCGGCGCCACGAATCACTTCGGTGACGTGCTGCTCGGCATCGTCCACGACGACCGCAAGTTGGTAGGCAAAGGTCCCGTCGGCGCGACGAAGAACGAAGTCCCCGCCGACCGCCCCGCTCGGATACGGACCGGCGATTCGATCGTCGAAGCCTGGAGATGGATCCTCGAATCGAAACCGAAGTGCGGCGGGTCGTTCCGGACGCGTCGGACCCTGGCGGCAGGTCCCTCGGTACCGCGGGCCCTCGTCTCCGTGAGGCGCGCTCGCGATGGCTGCGATCTCTTTCCGTGAGCACGTGCACGGATACACGAGACCGTCTGCCTCCAGCCGATCGAGCGCGGCCTCGTACGCGGCAAAGCGTGAAGACTGGACGATCGGCCCTTCATCCCAGGTGAGGCCCAGCCATTCGTGGTCACGGCAGATCGCGTCGGCGGAGCCGGGAACGACGCGGGGCTTGTCGATGTCCTCGATGCGCATCACCACCCGTCCTTCGAGCTGACGCGCGCGAAGCCATGCGACAAGCGCGGTGCGCGCGTGCCCTGGATGCATCTGCCCGGTCGGAGACGGCGCGAAGCGCGTGCGATACGTCGAGGCCACGTTCCTCCTTTATCCGACTTGCGTCAGGGCGGCCATGCAGTGCATCTTCGGGCCGTGCGGGGACGAACAGACGTGTGTGGGTGTTTTCCCACGGGACGACACTACCCCGGCATCGCCGATCTGATCGCAGATGCCATCCAGAACGTGGAGGGCCTGTGCCACGAGTTCGAGCCCGGCTCCTCCTGGCAGGACATCCCGTTCGTCGTCATCGACTTCGAGACCACGGGACGCGACTCGGAAACCGACCGGGTCATCGAGATCGGCATGGTGACGTTTGAAGGCGGCCGCGTGACGAGTCGCGAGGGACTGCTGGTGAACCCGGGCATCCCGGTGCCTGAAGAGTCGAGGGCCGTGCACGGGATCACCGACGAGGAGCTTGCCGGAGCACCGGACTTCGCGACGGTGATGCCTCAGGTGTTCGAGTTGCTCCAAGGCAAGCTTCCTGTCGCCTACAACGCGTCGTTCGATCGGGGGTTCTTGCTCGCCGAGCTCCGGCGCGCAGCGCCCGAGGGAATGACCCCGGGCGACATGCCTCCCGCAGCGCGAGACGAAGTGGTCTGGGTCGACCCGCTGGTCTGGGCGCGAGAGATCCTGAAGGAACTGCAGAGCCGGCGCCTGGGCGACGTGGCGAAGCACCTCGGGGTCCCACTCGAGCAGGCCCACCGGGCCGCCGGCGATGCGGAGGCCACCGGACGAGTGCTGCTCGAGCTCGCCCAGCAGATGCCGCGAGTCTACGGGGAGCTCGTGCGCCTGCAGAAGCGCTACGCCGCGTTTCAGGACGCCGAGTTCGCCGCCTGGAAACGCTTTCGGTGAGCCCCCGGGTCACCAAAGCACGCCTGATTTGGTTCCCTTTCCTGCTGATGGCGTTCGGGAGTTGGACGCCGGTGCTGTTCATGTGGTCGCAAGGGGTCGAATGGTCGGGCGCTCCGGGTCGCGCGATCGCGATCTGGTACACCGTGCCTGCGCTGCTCGCGGTGCTGCTCGTCCAGGGGCCGTGGCTCAAGCAGCCGATCGTCGGACCGCTTGGGATTCGCCTGAAGGTCAACCGTTGGTGGGGGATTGCGTGGCTGGTGCCCGTCGTGCTCCTGCTGATCGGCATCGCGTTCCTGTGGCTTGGGGGGTTCGAGCCCGTGTTCACGGTCGATCAGCTCGTCGAAAACACACGGTCGGTGATTCCTCCAGACGAGCTGCAGGAGTTCGAGGCCTACCTCGAGAACAACACGCCACGACACCCGCTCATGCTGATCGTCCTCGGGATGCCCGCTGGGCTCACCTTCAATCTCATCCCCGGTATGTGCGAAGAGGTCGCGTTTCGCGGCTACTACTTTCGAGAGATGCCGGGAGGGTTTTGGGGACGCTCCACTCGGATCGGTCTCCTCTGGTGGCTCTGGCTCGCGCCCTCGATCGCCATCGGGAACTTCTACGGGGAGCCCGGCCTGACGAGCGTCGCGCTCGCCCTTCCTTGGTGCATCCTCGCATCGTGGGTGCTGGTGTACGTTCGAGTGCGGGCCGAGTCGGTCATCGCGTCCGCCATCGCACGCGGCACGATGATCGCGCTCACCGCGGCGGCGCGCGACCTGACGTTCGGTACGCCTGCCTGGCTCGCCCCGTTCTACGGCCTCGCGGGCATCGCGGCGCTCGCGGTGCTCTGGCTCGCTTTCTGGGGCGACGACCGGCGGCGTACAGAAGGACGACTGACCGTCACCGGAGGAGCCGAGCGTGGCTAGCGGCGCGAAGCTCGGATTGCGCGAGAGGTTCGGAGGAGGCTACGCGTTGGTTTCGGGCGCGGCGGGCGGCATTGGACGCGCGTTCGCAACGTACCTTGCAGAGGACGGCTTCGACGTGCTGCTCGTCGATCGCGAAGCGGACGAGTGCCGTCGACTGGCCGAGACGCTTCGAGCCGAACACGGGGTCGACGCGCAGGCGCTGATCTGCGACCTCTCGGAACCTGGCCTCGAAGAGAACGTCGAACGCTGGTCCGAGCAGTACGACATTGGACTCTTGGTGAACAACGCCGGCATCTCGCCGCTCGACCCGTTTCTCGACATCCCGCTCGAAACTCACCTCGCCACGCTCGACGTCAACTGTCGCGCGACGCTCGTGCTCACCCACGTGATCGGACGGGCGATGGCATCGCGTGGCAAGGGCGGCATCATCATCGTGTCGTCCGCATCCGCGCTCTCGGGTTCTCCTTATTTCTGCCACTACGCGGCCACGAAAGGCTATGGGCTCAACCTCGCGTGCGGCCTCTGGTCAGAGCTGCGCGAGACCGGCGTCGAAGTGCTTGCGGTGTGTCCTGGCATGACCGACACGAAGCCGGTGCAAGACCGCGGCCTCGATCAGGATCTGCCCTTCTACGTGCCGATCACGGGACCGGAGCCGGTCGCGCTTCAGTCGCTTCGCGCGCTCGGCAAGCAGCCCACCCTGGTACCTACGCTCGCCGACCGACTTTCGGCCGGGCTGATGTCGAAGCTGATGCCCCGAGGCTGGGCGCTTTCGATCATCAAGCGCTCGATCGAGCGGCTGCGAGAGTAACCTAGAAGCTGTCCTTCGCGCTTCGAATCGCGCCGAATGCGTCTACGGGGTCGCGGCCCGCCGCGACGCTCGGCTCATCGAACCGAAGGAACGGATTGGTCGCAAGCTCTCGTTCGAGCGAACCCGGTACCGTGAAGCCGTTGGCGTCACGCGTGGCGATCGCCTCCTCGAGCGCCTGCGCGATGTCCTGATTGTCCGGTTCGACCGTGCGCGCGAAGCGAAGGTTGTTGACCGTGTACTCGTGCCCGCACCATACCTTGGTATCAGGCGGAAGCTTCCGAAGCTTGTCGAGAGATTCGCTCATCATCTGCATCGTCCCCTCGAACACTCGGCCGCACCCCGCGATGAACAGGGTGTCACCGCTGAAGAGGTTCCCTTTGGTGATGAAGGCGATGGCACCGAGCGTGTGTCCGGGTATCTCTAGGATGTCGACGTGGCCGCCCTCGAACTCGAAGGAATCGCCGTCCGAAAGCGCGTCAGTCTGACGAGGGATGCGCCCATGCTCGGCGTCGTACGAGGAGCCTCGAACATGGGTGACCGGACACTCGTCGATCAGCGACTCGATGCCTCCGACGTGGTCCCAGTGGTGATGGGTGAGCCAGATCTCGGTGAGCTTGAGGCGGTGTTCGTCCAGCGCGCGGAGCACCGGGTCGGCCTGCGAAGGGTCGACGACGGCGGCCACGCGACCCCGAACGACGAGGTAGGCGTAGTTGTCAGAGAGACACGGAACCGGGATGACCTGCATCCCGGGAACCGTATCACGAGTCCTCGAAGGGGCGATTCGCCGTCCAGTCGAAGGTGCCCTCGTCGCGCTCTTTGACCGCCTGCTTCCACCCAACCTGCACCGCACGCTCCTTGAAGTGAATGCCCTCGGGGGAGTGTCGGGTGATGCCGTCGAAGACCGTCGCGAACATCTGTGTCTGGGAGAGCCCCATCGCCTCGATCGCCTGGTTGACCACGAGCTTCTGCATCATCAGCTGGTTGATCGGGACCGTCGAAATGCGATCGGCTAGCGCCTCGACCTCGGCATCGAGCTCGGCCGCCGGCACGGCCTTGTGCACGAGGCCGATGCGCTCCGCCTCTCGCCCGTCGATCTTGTCGCCGGTGAACACCATCCGCTTGGCGCGCTCGGGGCCCAACCGGTAGACCCACATGGCTGTCGTCGGGCACCCCCACACGCGGACCGGCATGTATCCGATGCGCGCGTCCTCGGCCATGACGATGAGATCCGAGCAGAGCGCGATGTCCGACCCGCCGGCAACCGCGTAGCCGTGTATTTTGCAGACCACCGGTTTGTACGAACGCCAAAGAGACATGAAGAGCTGCGTGTTGCGCATCATGAAGCCGTAGTCCTTCATCGGATCCCACGGCATCTCCTGCGTTCCCGTCTGCGATCCGGTCGCCTGCGCGTAGTACGTCAGGTCGTAGCCCGCGCAGAACGCTTCACCGGCTCCCGAGAGCACGATGACGTGGACACGGTCGTCGGCGTTCGCCTCAGCAACGCAGTTGGCAAGGTCCTGCGGGAGGTCGTTGTCGATCGCGTTCATCACTTCCGGTCGATTGAGCGTGATGCGCCCGACGCGTCCGTCTCGTTCGTAGATGACTTTCGGCATTCGCCGAGTGTATATCGAGCCAATGGATCCGAAAGCCGTGATTGAGAAGAGTATCCCTTTTGCAGCACGGACCTGCGTGAAAGTGCTCGCGATGGAGCCGAGGTACGTGAAGCTGATGATGCCTCTGGAACCGAACCTCAATCATGTCGGAACCATGTACGCGGGCGCCCTCTTCACGTTGTCGGAGCTTCCTGGCGGCGCGATCTTTCTGACCACGTTCGACGCCAGCCGTTTCTACCCCATCATCAAGGGCATGGACATCAAGTACGTGAAGCCGGCGACCACGGACATCACGATCGAGGTGAGCCTCGAGGTCTCAGAGGCCGAGCGCATCCAGAGAGTTGCGGAGGAAACCGGCAAGGCCGACTACGGCTGGGAGTGCGAGCTCAAGGACGCCCACGGTCAGGTGGTGTGCGTCACGTCGAACTACTATCAACTGAGGAGCATCGTACCGCCCAGTGCTGGAGGCTGACGAACGACTTCGTTCCCGCATCCGTTCGAACCTCGACGCACACGAGCGATCGGTCGAACGGAATCACGAGCTCCGGCCTGCGGCCGTCGCGATGTCGGTAGTTGCCGACGACCGTGGGGACGCCTGCTTCGTCATCACTCGGCGTGTCTCGACGCTCCGCAAGCACAGCGGTCAGTGGGCGCTGCCGGGCGGCCGAATCGACGAAGGAGAAGACGCCGTTGGCGCCGCCCTTCGCGAGCTCGAAGAGGAAGTCGGCCTCGAACTCGGGCGGGAACACGTACTCGGCCTTCTCGACGACTACCCGACGCGCTCCGGCTTTCGAATCACCCCGGTGGTCGTCTGGGCCGGCGGCCCCGTCTCGCTTCGACCGAACCCTGCCGAAGTCGCCGAGGCTCATCGACCACGCATCGCAGACCTCGACGCGCCCGGCATCCCGAAGCTCTTCGACCTCGGTCTGAGCGACCGACCAGTGCTCTCTGTACGGATCCTCGGCCAGGACATCTTCGCGCCGACCGCGGCCGTGATCTATCAGTTCCGCGAGGTTGCCATCCACGGCCGCGGAACCCGAGTGTTCCACTACGATCAGCCCCCGTTCGCCTGGAAGTGAGCGGCCCGCCATTCGGGTGCGTCCTGCGCGAACTTCGCGTTGAAGAGCGGCGGATGATGCTGATCGCGTTCGAACGCGTTCATATCGGGCGTCCGCATGAGGGAAGCCCGGAGTAGACGAGAAAGTGCCCCGAGCTTTGCAGAAAACGACGGCACCGACTCGGGGCGCGCGGCGACGTAGCGACGGCAAATCGTTTCGAAGTCCTCGGGCGCGCGACCGGTGAGCTCGCGTACGACGTCGGTCGGTGCGCCGATCGCGAACGCGTCTTGCTGGTAATCGGTCAAGTACAGGCGAACCTGAGAGATTTGGTAGGAATCGTAGCCCGCAACCATGGCCGCTCTGATGAACATGTCGATCGAGCTTGGCTGGTACTTCACGTCACGACCGAGGACCTTCGCGAAGGTCTGTGCGATCTGCTCGGGCGTGAGGAGCTCTGGACCCGTTGGCCGATATGTCTTGCCAACGTGTGGCGCCGGATCGGCGAGGGTCGCGGCAACGACCGCCCCCATGTCTTCGTTCGACGGAGGAGCATTTCGCCCCTCCCCGAGTGCCATCGGGAACACGCCGAGCTGAGCGACTACGTCGAGCACCAAGAAGTACGTCCAGGCGAACCATCCCGGTGTAATCCGCACGACATCGACGCTCGGCATCCAAGGCATGGTTTGGTCCGCAAGCCAGAGCTCTCGCGTGGCAAGCGACGGATGACCCGGGTGGAGAAGCCACTGCGTGAGGGTGGTGACGGTTTCGAGCTTCGCGTCTTCCGCCGCAACGGAGAAGCTCATCGCCGCATGAAGGCCGTTCGGGCCATGGGGTGCGACGAAATAGGCGCGCTGAACACCATCCATGGCGCGTCGGAGGTCACGCACATCGAAGAGGTTTCCCGCGACGACGTCGGCGCCGAGCTCGCGCAGGCGATCCGCGCGCTCATCTTCGCGTCGGACCATTGCCCGCACGGGGAACCCCCGGCGGAGAAGATCCTCGGTAACGGGGCGACCGGTGTTGCCGGCGCCAGAGGTGACGAGTATCGTTGGCTTGGAATCGGGCATCAGAAAACCTCCAGAACTATGATGTTTTCTCCCGTATGCTTTATAATATAAAGTTGTTACATTAAAAATGACATCAAGACGCTACAAACTGCTCTGCCCGATCGCGCGCGCCCTCGACCGGGTGGGAGACCGCTGGACCCTCATCCTGCTGCGCGACCTGCACGCCGGACCCGCTCGGTTCACGGACCTTCAGACGCTGCCCGGCATCGCATCGAACCTGCTGACCAGTCGCCTTCGCCAACTCGAAGACGACGGCCTCATCCGTCGACGCGACGGTGAGTATGGGACGACGCTCTACGAGTTGACCAAGCTCGGAGCCCAAACCGCCGACCTGCTGTTCGAGTTGGCGGCGTTCGGCAGCCGGTTTCCACCCGACGAACCGGTGAAGCGGCCCGGAAACCTACGCACGATTGCGGTCACTCTCAAAGCCGCCCTCCAGCGAGTGATCGAGCCAAAGACCGACCTACGTGCGCTGCTGCTCGTCGATCGAGAGCCGTTCATCGTGGCGATTCGGAACGGGCGGGTCGACGTACGCTCCGGGGAGCTCGAAGACCCCGAGGTCACGCTCGAGACAGACTACTCGTCGATGATCGCGGTCGGCGACGGTCGCATGGACTTCGACGACTTCATCGCAAACCACGCCGCGTTCACTGGAACCAGCCCTGAGCAGGTTCAGATTTTCGCGAGGTCGATGACGAACGCGGTCGAGTTGCTCCGCGGTCGCTCTAGCGCTCGACCGTGACGCCTTTCCAGAATGCGACGTGGTCCTTGATGTTGGCGGCCGCGTCTTTGGGGGTCGGGTAGAACCACGCGGCGTTCTCGTTCCGTTTGCCGTCGACGACCACGTGGTGGTAGCTCGCGGTGCCCTTCCACGGACAGACCGACGAGTGATTGCTCGACTCGAAGAACTCGTCTTTGAGCGACCCGGGCGGGAAGTAGACGTTTCCCTCCACCATTTCGTACTCGTCGGATTCTGCGATGACCTGTCCGTTCCAGCTTGCTTTTGCCATAGGGCCTCCGACAGTTCTCTAGAGCCGATGTCAAGAGCGCCCGTTGACCGGCAAGCGCGAGGCGCCAAGTTTCTCACATGGCGAATCACCTGCAGAACGAGACCAGCCCGTACCTGCTCCAGCACCTCGACAACCCAGTCGACTGGTACCCCTGGGGCGACGAGGCGATGGCCCTCGCGAAAGCAGAGGACAAACCCATCCTGCTGAGCATCGGCTACGCGGCCTGCCATTGGTGCCACGTGATGGCGCACGAGTCGTTCGAAGACGAGGCCACCGCGGCTCAGATGAACGCCGACTTCGTCAACGTAAAGGTTGATCGAGAGGAGCGGCCGGACGTCGACAGCATTTACATGCAGGCGGTGACCGCCATGATCGGTCGAGGCGGCTGGCCGATGACGGTGTTTCTCACGCCCGAGGGCAAGCCGTTCTACGCGGGCACGTATTTCCCAGACGAGCCTCGCCATGGGATGCCGAGCTTCCGGCAGATTCTGACGGGCATCAAGCAGGCATGGGACAACGACCGAGACAACGTGCTCAACAGCGCGGGCGAGGTGGCGGAGCAGCTGCAACAGCTGTCGACGGTTGCGCTCGAACAAAGCCCGGTCGGGGAAGACACGCTGGGCCAAGCCATGCGGGGGCTGTCTGGAAACTTCGATCCCACGTGGGGCGGTTTCGGAGGCGCACCGAAGTTCCCGCCACCGATGACGATCGAGTTTCTCCTCCAGCAGCACCTCCGCGACCCGGAGTCCGACGCAATCGCCATGGCCGAAAAGACCCTTCAAAAGATGGCCCAGGGCGGCATGTACGACCAGGTCGGTGGCGGCTTTGCCCGCTACTCGGTCGACCACAAGTGGTTGGTCCCGCACTTCGAGAAGATGCTCTACGACAACGCTCAGCTCGCGCGGGCTTACGTCCACGCTTGGCAGGTCACCGGGAACGCGTTTTACGGCCGCATCGTCGAGGAGACGCTCGACTACCTTCTTCGCGAGATGCGACATGAAGACGGGGGCTTTTACAGCAGCCTCGACGCCGACAGCGAGGGGGTTGAAGGCAAGTTCTATGTCTGGTCCGCGGATGAAATCCGACAAGCTCTCGGCGACGACGCTGACCTCTTCATGAAGCTCTACGGTGTCTCGGAAGAAGGGAACTGGGAGGGCCACAACATCCTCAACTTGCACCTCGACCCCAACGGGCTCGCCAAGCAGCTCGACATCGAACCGGCGGAGCTCGGAGAACGGGTCGCCCGGTGTCGCGCAACGCTTTACGAGGTTCGCGCGCAACGCGTGTGGCCAGGCCTGGACGACAAGGTGCTCACGTCGTGGAACGGACTGACGCTCGCGGCGCTTGCGGACGCGGGGGCGGCACTGGACCGTGAAGACTACGTCGGCGCCGCCGTCGCCAATGCGGAGTTCCTCTACCGAACGATGCGCACGGAATCCGGGCGGCTTCTCCGCACCTGGAAAGCGGGCTCGGACGCCAAGTACAACGGGTACCTCGAGGACTACGCCTTCCTCGCCGAGGGGCTACTCGCTCTCTACCAGGCCACGTTCGACCCTCGATGGTTCGACTGGGCGAGGGAGCTCGTCGCCCTGATGCTCGAGCACTTCCGCGACGCGGAGAACGGGGGCTTCTTCGACACGTCAGACGACCATGAGTCGTTGATCCACCGTCCGAAAGACCTGCAGGACAACGCGATTCCGTGCGGCAACTCGGTGGCGACCACCGTACTGCTCAAGCTGGCGCTGCTCACCGGCGAAGGCGAGCTTCAGTCGCTGGCGGAAAGCAATCTCGGGACGATGACCAAGTTCATGAGCCAGTACCCGACGGGCTTTGGCCAGTGGCTAACAGCGGCGAGTTTCATGCTGGGCAACCCGCGAGAGGTCGCGCTGGTGGGAAGCCCCGCGGAGCTCGAACCGCTCATCGCCGTCGTTCGCGACGCGTACCGACCGTTCCAAGTGACCGCGGCAGGCAACGAAGGAACCACCGAGATTCCGCTGCTTCGCGATCGACCCAAAGTCGACGGCAAAGGCACCGCCTACGTGTGCCGGCATTTCGTCTGCCAGGCGCCCGTCACCGAGCCCTCGATGCTCGAGCGCGAGCTTGGCGACGGCTAGCGGATCAGCTTCGCGGCTTCGAGGCTTGCTGCGGCCGTTCTCGCGACCGAGCCCATGACCTGCTCGACCGTGTCGGGATCGACCGTTTCGGACACGATGTAGCCGACCTTGTCGCCCTGCTGCGCGCTGTAGAGCGTGGTCTCCACGTTGTAGGTCTTGCTTTCTTTGATGTACCCAGGCTCGTGGATCTCTTGATACTGCTGGTCGTAGTCCCACATGTAGAAGTCCGCGTTCGACGTCGGCTCGTACCTCGTGGTCCCCTCGACATATTCCTCGGCAACGTCGATGTGGAGCAGTCGTGTGACCAGCACCGCGTCGAAGTCTTGAGCCTTCAGCGACGCGAGCAGCTTGGCTTTGTCGAGTTTCTCCCCGTCCGGAAATATCGAGTAGCTGGGGGCGGCGTCGGCGCCCTTTTCCTCGAGCGCCTGCACCATGGCATTTTCCATGGTCCGACGACGCTCTTCGGTGCTCGCGATCGCAATGACGAAGAAGTCGTCGTAGGATGCGTCGACGAACTCGGGATTCCGCCAAGCGATCGGAACCGTCGTCTTGGCCTCGTTGCTCTTGTTGCTGCACCCGACCCCTGCGGCGATTGCAAGGACGAGTCCGAGGGCGAAGGTTCGCTTTCTCAGCATCGGACGCACGCTAGTCGCGTCCCCACTTCGGAGCAAGCAACGTTCGAGGCGCACTTCGCCCTAAGGCGTGTACCAGATCGGTGAGCTGTAGGCCCGCTCTTGGATCGTCGGAGGGTTTCCGGTCTCTTTGGGATCGAGGCCCAACGCAATCGCGTCGTACAACGACGTCCGAGGCGTCGGAATCTGGATCACGCGCACGTAGTAGAACGCCCGCTTCGAGGGATCGAAATCGGGGTCGGTCCACGCGGCGGCAAGCTCCGGATCGCCGATGTCGTTGGTCCAGTTTCCGGTCGTGAGGTCGACGGTGCTTCCGACAGGCGGCACCTTGCCATCGGCGCCCGCCTCGCGATCGCCCGACCAGGCGACGTCGTAGATCGTTTCCTGAGGGAGCCCATCCGCGTCGACCCAGCCCTTGATGACCTGAATCCGATCGAGGTTCGCGTGCGTCGGGTCTTTCACGGCCCGAATCAGAAGCGTCGGTGCTCTTCCTTCGGGCGCCTTGGCGAGGTCAGAGCCCATGGGAACACCCTTCGAGTAGCCCGCGGCCGCGACGTCACCTTTCGCGTCCGCGTCTGAGAAGTCGTAGCCGCCGAAGAAGCGAAGCTCGATTCGGGGCCCGGTCGTCGCGTAGACCTCGCGCCGTCGCATCGCGTCGAACAGCGCCTCACGCGTGTTCTCCGTCGCCCACACCGCTGCGAGACCTGCCGCACCCATGTCCCAACCCGGTGTTCCCGGAATCACGTCCTTCGACTTGGTCTCAGGCGTCGAGTCGAGCGCCATCTTGCCGTGAAAGTTGTCTTCTTCCGCAGAGGACATACCCGTGTGGGAATCGGTCGACCCGATCAGACCGAACTTGTAGGGGTTTGCCCCGATGCGGTCTTCGAGAACGAGCCCGCGGACGAGGGCGGGACGAATGTAGTCGCCCACCTTCGCAATGCGCTTCTTGTTGGCCTCGACGAGCGCGCGGTCTTCATCCGTCAGCTGGCCGAGGAACGCATCGGTGAACATCGGCTTCACCTTCGTCCCCTCGACTTCGATGAGGTGATCGTAGGTCTCGTAGTCCGCGAACTCGTCGGTCGGCGAGAGCTTCGGATGCGTCTCCGAATCGCCCTTGATCTGGGTGACCTCGACCACCGGCTCCCAGCGCATTCGAAGCTTCGCGTAGTCCTCGTCGATGATCTTTCCATCGCTGTCGGCCAGCGGGAACATCAACCCCTTCGAGATGTTCGAGTTGTGTGGGATGGCGAGAAAGTCCGTGTTGGCCTTCTCGGTCGTCTCGTTGAGCCACGCCCAGAGGTCTTCTGGACGATCGCTATCGAGCGACGTGTACGGAATGAACGTCTCTCCGTTTTCCTGGCCGCCCTTCATGATGACGACGCGGTGAAGGTTCGCGCCCTGTGGGGTCGAGGTCCACTCCCAGCCCATGAACGCGGTGAACTTGCCTGGGTCGTTGTGACGATCCGCGGCGGCCATGATCTCGGCCCAGACCGTCTTGTTGATCTCTGGATTGTTGAGGTCGGGACTCGGCGGTTTCACCTTGTTGACCTGAGCGATGAGGTCCGCAAACACGCCGATCTCGTTGCCGGATTCCGCCATCTTTCGATACCGCTTGCCCGTCGGCGTGTTCGCAACCATCGGATCGCCCTGAAGCAGCTTCGGCAGCACGCCCATGAACTCGCCATGGTCTGAGACGACGAGGAAATCGAGCGGCGTTTCGATCTGGATGCGTGACCGATGGTAGGGGTGAATGACCGGGTAGCCCTTGGCGTACTGGTACGCCGTGTCCGGATCGGCAGAACGGTTCTCCAGCAGGTACGCGTCCGGCGAATACGACGTGTGAAGATGGGTGTCGCCCCAGAACACCTGCGTGGGGGCCCCCTCGGGCATCGCGGAGGGTGCTGGCTCTGCCACCGGTTCTGGCTCCGCTGGCTCCGCAGGCGCTTCCGCCTTAGGTGAGCAACCTGCCCACGCGAAGAGCAAGAGCAGAACGGATAGGGGTCGAATCGCGAGCTTCATGATGCCTCCATGACGCCTAGTCTCTCATTAACGCTTTACGTCGAAAACCGCCGGATTTGGTTTCCAGAATACGATGGTGGCCAACAGCTCCCAGCTTGGAGCGGTGCTCGGCCGAACAGCGTTGTAGAGCCCGCTTAGCCGAGTCGTGATCGAGAGCTTTCGGCGGCGCGGAAGCCGATGGTGACGACCGACGCCGAGCCCGACCGGCACTGTCCAGCGCTCGCGCGGCGTCGCTTCCCAGTTCGCACGGATGACAGGCTCATAGACGAGGTAGAAGAGTTTCGGGAGATTGTAGAATAGAAAGTACTGCAGAAAGAGCTGATTAACCTTGGCCCGCGACGAGCCGCTCCCAACGGAGAACTCATTGCGAGCCAGCAAGATTGTGACCACGCGCTTCGCGGTAATACCAAGTGCGATCGCGGGTCCGACCTGAAAACGTCCGCTGCCCAGAAAGTCGTCTGTCGCCGACGGAAATCCTGCGTAAGCTCCGAAGGCAACGTCGTAGAGCTGCTTCTTCCGACCCACGAAGAACTTGTGCCCAAGCGCGTCGACCGCGATGTCGCCAAAGCCGGTCACGCGATCGGTCCCGACAGGTAGCGTAAGCACAGTGGGAATCGTGATTCGAGTGAGATAGCTCCAGCCCCCCTTGAACAGCGCCGGCAAGACGGGAGCCAAGATCAGCCCGTAGCCCACACCGTCGTTCGGCGGAATTCCAAAGAAGACTGCGTTTGCGACGGGAAACCGCACGATTCCGGAGACCGGGTTTTCCGCCATCTGCGCCAGCACCAGGTCTGGAATGAAATCCGGATCGACTTCGTCGGGCTCCTGGGCGCGCGCGTCGAGCGTGCTCAGCAAGACGCAGAGCGCCGCCAGCAGCGCTCGGACGGAGTCGAACCTCGTCAATTTTTGAGCCCTAGCTTCTCACGCTCCAACACGAGACCGCGCTTCACGACGAGAGGCACGACGGCGACGACGAAGGCCACCAGGCTGATCGGCGGCATCCACGCGTACCAACCCTGCGGCTTGAGCCATCCCTTGAGTCCGAGGACGAAAAGGTGTGCCGATACGAGGATCAGCGACACGTAGCCCATGCGCTGCGCGCGTTTCCATCGTTGACCGCCGAGCGCTTTCGGCATCATCGGAAGCGTCGTGATCGCTGGCGAGCTCAGGAAAAACAGCGCGGTGACCCCAGTCGCCATACCGAGCTCGCCCTGGAGATTGAGCCGACCGATGTCATCGAAGTACTTTGCGAAGTACGCGGGAGTCCAAATGCTGAGCGAGAGCACCGCGTGAATCGCAGCCAGCGAAAACCCCATCAGCCCGCAAAATTTGGTGACGACCAGCCGCAGGCGCTTGTCGTCGTCGTACCAGCGGATGGTCTTCCCGATGAGATATGAGGACGCGATGAAGAACACGGCCGCCAACGAGGTCGCCTTGTTGAGAATGAAAGCCGGGAAGTAGCGCCAGGGCACGTTACCCGCGAAGTGATAGCGAACGACGGCATAGGTGAGGCAGCCGCCGAAGATGACGTAGAACCAGCGTGCGGTCGTGGGCTGCCAGAGCCGATTGGCCGGCAGGTTCGATTCATCTTCCGTCATGTACTCGCCCGTCGGGCCGGAGAATACACGGGACGAGGCTCCACTCAGCCGAGTTTCCCGCGAAACGACGAGAAACTAGTTGCTCGCCGGCGTCGGGGGCGTGTCGATGACGATCGGCGCGCCAGAGGGAGCATCGGGATCGCCCGTCTCGTCCGGGAAGTCCGGCACCGTCCAGTCGATCCCGTCGTCGGACTCGAGCTCCACGGGCGCAGGCGTCGGCGAGGGTTTTCGAACCGAGGCCGGTTTCGCCGTTCGCGGCCTCTTCCGCGTCGGCTTTGCTTTGGTTGGCTTTTCCGCAGGAGCGGTCTTCGCGATGAGCGTCGGCTCCGACGGTTCGACGAGTGGCGCCGGTCCCTCGAAGGGCGGAGCGGTCGTCACGTCGGCTGCGGGCTCCACAATCGGCTCGGCGTCGATCACTCGTTCGGGCACCGGCTCAGGTGAAGGAGCGGTCACCGCAGGTTCACGCAGTGACGCGGTCGCCGCGAAAGCTGCAAGAACGATGGCGATCGCCCCGAGCCCCGTCAAGAGCGCGGCCGAGCGTCGAGGCTTCTTCGCGGGCGGGCCGACGGGAAGGTCGAATGACGTCGTGCCAAACGGTTTGGGTGCGGAGGAGAGGAACGCTTCGTCTTCGGGGTCCCTCTCGACTTCGGGGACGACCCGCTGCGTGTCGTCGAAAGCCGGTGGGACACTTGACGGCGCGCTCGAGGAAAGGAGCTCCGAGAGATACGAGTCGGGAGCTGCGAGCTCTTCACCCCAAACCGTGCCGAGGAGCAACTTTCGGGCGTCGTTCAACAGACCGGCATCGCCGGCCGCCTCGGCGAGCGCGTCGAGAAACTGAGAGAGGCTTTGCTGACGCGCGTCGCGCTCTTTGCTCAACGCCTGCATGACGACGTCTGCGACGCCCGGAGGAACCTCTGCGCCGCGACCTTTGGTGCAAAGGTGCGGCGGAGGCTGGTGAACGTGTTGCATCAACACGGCCGCCACGGAGTTGCCGTCGAAAGGAAGCTCGCCGGTCAACAGCTGATAGCTGAGCACCCCGAGAGAGTAGATGTCCGCTCGACGATCGGCGAGCTCGCCCGACGCGGCCTCTGGCGAGATGTAGGTTGCGGTGCCGAATACCTTTCCGGCTTGTGTGGTTGGTCCGAGCTTGTCGGTGAGCCGGGCGATCCCGAAGTCGACGAGCTTGATGAAGTCGGGATCGCTTCCTCGCTGAACGAGGTACACGTTCTCGGGCTTGATGTCGCGATGAACGATGCCGGCTTCGTGAACGGCACTAAGCCCCGCGCAAAGCTTGATGATCATCAGCACCGCGCGTTCGAGGGACGGCGGCCCATGTTGCTCGAGCTCTTCGGCGAGAGAGCGACCTTCGAGCAGCTCCATCACGATGTACAGGCGTCCATCGGGAAGCCGGCCCGACAGGAACACTCGAACGAGATTGGGGTGGTCGAGCGAGGTCGCGAGCTTTGCTTCTTGCGCAAACCGAAGAACGGATTGTTCATCCGCGGCCAGCTCTCTGCGAAGCACCTTGATCGCGACGTCGCGGCCGATCGTCGTCTGGTGCGCCCGGTACACCGTTCCCATTCCCCCGGCGCCGATACGAGCGTCTACCCTGAACTGCTCGAGCAGCACTTGGCCAATCAGGGGATCGGGCTGCTCCTCGTCGTTCGATAGAAGGCTGCCGTCGTGGGGGCAGTACTCAGCCTCGCTCCCGAACGTCGAACCGCAGCGAAGGCATTTCCTCGGCATGTCGGCTAGCTTCCTAAACGGCCCTCTCGGCCTAGCACTGTGGATGGCGGGGTACAATTTCCCTATCCGACGAACGCTAAGTGGGTAGCTTCACATTCCCGCTCATTTTTTGCGCTACGTTGCACCGCGAAGCGCCATGCGAGTGATAGGAGGAACACTGTCCGGACGCCGTTTCGGCGCGCCGAGTGGGCACCGCACGCGGCCCACCTCAGACCGGGTTCGGGAAGCCCTGGCATCCGCCCTCGAGTCTCGCGGTGCGTTCCAGGACGCGCACGTGTTGGACCTCTTTGCAGGCACGGGAGCCCTGAGCTTCGAGTCCATGTCGCGAGGCGCGCGCGATGCGGTCGCGATCGATAGCGATCCCCGCGTTCTTCGTGATCTCAAAGAGAGCGCACGTTCACTGGGCCTATCTCAGAGTACGCGCACGCTACGCCTCGACCTTCTGGGCGATCCCAAGTCGCTTGCGCGCAAAGTACCGGAGGTCGGCGGCGGCTTCGACCTCGTGTTTGTCGACGCGCCGTACGAAGACATCGAGCGCGTTCCAGGACTGTTGGATGCACTCGCGGAAGCGGAACGTTTCGCTCCTGGCGCATGGATTGTCGTCGAGCGCCCGTCGAGCCACGAGTGGACCTGGCCGAATGGACTCGCGCCCGAAGCGGAGTACCGCTATGGTCAGACCGGAATCAGCCTGGGCGTCCATCCACCCGAGAAAGGCATGCAGTGACCGTCGCCGTCTATCCCGGGTCTTTCGACCCCATCACCAAGGGCCACACCGCGATTCTCAAGAGCGGGCTCAAGGCATTCGACCAGATCATCGTCGCCGTCCTCAACAACGAATCCAAGAAGCCCCTCTTCTCGGTGGCGGAGCGTATGGAGATGATTCAGCTGGCGGCCGAAGAGATGGGCGCCGAGGATGGTCAGGTCAAAGTCGACTCGTTCGACGGGCTGCTCGTGAATTACGCTCGCAACCGTGGTGCCCAGGTGATTCTCCGCGGCCTGCGCGCGGTCGCCGACTTCGAGTACGAGCTTCAGATGGCCAACATGAATCGTCACTTGAACCACGACATCGAGACGGTGTTCATCATGGCCGACGACGCATACTTCTACGTCGCGTCGACTCTCGTCAAAGAGGTCGCGAGGCTCGGGGGCGACGTGTCGGACCTCGTTCCAGCCGCGGTCCAGCCACGACTTCTCGCCAAGTTCGACAAGTAGGTCGGCGGGTTCACGAGGCCCTCGGCGCGCAGGCGCCGTATCTCCGGAAGCGCTTGCAACGACACCTTGCCGAGCTGGAGCTCGTGGAGCGCCGCGCTTCCCTCGAGGACCGCCTTGCGAACGCGAAGCCAGCCGGTGAGGTAGACGGCGTCACGTGCGACGCCGCCAGCTCGAAAGGCGCGCTCAGCAAGCGTCACCGCTTCGACGGGCGAAAAATCGTGCTCACGGACTAGCTCACGCGCGACGTCGCCAAAGCTGACGCCTGCATGCATGGCGTACGTCGCGAGAACTCGACCGGCGAGCGTTCGCTTACGGTTGAGGCTGAGCAGCCCTGCTGCGTCTTCGAGGAAGATCGAAACGCCCTCCTGATCGCCGTAGGAACTCGCGGTCCCAATCGCGAGCACACCGAGCTGCTGCGCTCGACCGTTGAACGCCGAGACGAGATGCCCGTAGACCTCGTGGGTGGACAGGCGCTGGGCCTCGTGCGCTCCAAAGCTGCGGTTCGCGATGAACACGGTCCGCTCGCCCACCGCCGCGTTGGCGATCAGGTTCGGGTCGACGCGGACCGCGATGTGGAGTCCGACGTGCTTCGCATAGTCGAGCATGAGGTCGCGCAGATTCACTCCGCTCGGGGAGACGGCGGGGATGGTCTTCTCTTCGTCTTCGGAAGGCGCGCTCGCGAGGATCTCGTGGGCGGCATCGAGAGAGGTCTGCTCGGAGTCCTCGAAAAGCAACTCCGAGCCGGTGCCGTACAAACGGGCGGCCATCGGTCGCACCTGCTTGGTCTTGCCGAGCGACTCCATCACGAGGAGCTCGGTTTCGAGCTCGTCCAAGCGCGCGAGGTAGAGCTCGGCTGCGGGACTTTGCTTCGCGAGCTTTCGAGCCACGGCCAGCACCTGCCAGATGGAGCGGTCGACCTCGATGGGCTCCCACCCCCACTCGGGCTTCGCATGCTCGTCGCGCGCGACACAGCGAACCAGTCGTTGCCGCTCGCGGGGATCGCTGTGCGTCGTCGCTCCGACGAGCAGACGTGCCGTGTCGTGCAAACGCCGGACTGCGACGTCGAGCTCCGCACGCAGTCGGGACGACTGCCGATCAGAGAAGCTGTGTGGCGCGCTCTGCGAGCTCACTCCGTTCACCCTTCACCAATGTAACGTGAGCGCCGATGCTCTCGCGCTGGAAACGCTGCGCAACGACGGTGAGGCCGTTGCTGGCCGCGTCCACGTACGGGTTGTCGATTTGATAGGGATCGCCAGTGAGCACGATCTTCGTGTCCGCCCCACAGCGCGTGATGACGGTCTTGACCTGATGCGGGGTCAGGTTTTGCGCTTCGTCGACGACCAAGAACTGATTCGGAAGCGACCGCCCGCGAATGTAGGTAAGCGGCTCGACCTGAATGACCCCGGAGGAGATCAGCTCTTCGTAGCTGCGATGCTCGGACATGCGACCGCGACCGCTGCTGAAGATGTATTCGAGATTGTCGAAGATGGGCTGCATCCACGGGTTGAGCTTCTCCTCGACGGTCCCTGGCAGGTAACCCACGTCGCGGCCCATCGGAAAGATCGGGCGCGACACCAGCATGCGACCGTATGCGTCGTCCTGAACGACCGACTGAAGGCCCGCCGCGATAGCGAGCAGGGTCTTCCCGGTGCCAGCCTTTCCGACGAGAGTCAACAGGTGGATGTCCGGCGAGAGCAACATGTCGAGAGCGAAGTACTGCTCGAGGTTGCGAGGACGAACTCTCCAGACGCCCTCGCGACCAACGCGAAGAGGACCGACAGTGCCGCTCTTCGGGTCGAAACGGCCGAGCGCGGTGTGTCTCGGGCGGTCGTGCTCGCGAAGGACCACTCCCGCGTGCGGAAAGAGCTCCGCGTCGATCTGACTCGCTTCTACGAGCTCGCGTTTGGCTAGCTGATCGACCAGTTCGCGGGAAGCGTCGACCGTGATGACCCCCGAGTAGAGCTCGTCGATCTGAACCCGACCGCCCTCGTAGGTTTCGGCGCGGAGACCGAGCGCGTCCGCACGAATCCGGAGGTTCGTGTCCATCGTGACGAACACCAGCGTGTCGTCTGGATTCGCCTTCTGAAGGTCGAGGGCCATCTGGAGAATGAAGCGATCCATCTCTCCGTGGCTACGAGTGCGGGTCGGCATTTCCGGCGGCACTGCGACTCGAAGCTCGCCACCGGTTTCGAGCGGAACGCCCTGGTCGAGCGTGTGTCCGTTCTGATCGCGAAGGTCGTCGAGAATACGCGAGAGTTGTCGCGCGTTCTGACCGAGCTCGCTGAGCTCCTTTTTGAACTGGTCCACCTCTTCGATGACGAAGATCGGTAGGACGACGGTGTTGTCCTCGAATTTGTAAACCGCTAACGGGTCGTGAAGGACCACGTTGGTATCCAAGACGAAGGTCTTCTTCACTTTCGTCGACGGTAGCATGCTTTGGTCGGCCGGGTACGCATAAACGAAAAGCAGGTATAGTCCTCATCGGCGGACACATCATGATCGACGAGCTGAGTGTTGGGAGTCTCGCGATCCTCGCAGCAGCTGGTGTGCTCGCTACGATGATCAACGTCATTGCAGGTGGCGGCGGAATGATCGTCATGCCGACGTTGATGGCGCTCGGCTTGCCAGCGGACGTTGCCAACGGGACGTACCGCTTCGCCGTGGTGACGCAGAGCCTCGCGGGCACGGCTGCGCTCAACAAGCACGGCAAGCTCGACAAAGGTTCGATTGTTCCAATCCTGATCCCCACGATTTCGGGAGCCATCATCGGTGCGCTGATCGCAACTCAAGTTCCGCGCGAAACGTTGAAACCTGTGATGTTGGTCACGATGGTGTTGATGGCTGCGCTGATCGCGTTCCGGAAGGACACTCTGATCGTTCCCGAAGGCGCTCCACTCAAACCGCGGGACGCTCCTCGCTCTATTGCGGGGCTGTTTCTGTCCGGTATCTATGCGGGTTTCATACAAGCCGGCGTCGGGTTTCTGCTGCTTGCAGTTCTCGTTGGAACACTGCGTCACGACTTTGTGAATGCGAACGCCCTGAAGCTCGTTATTTCCTTGGCATTCGGCGTCGTCGGACTCGCGATCTTCACCTGGGCTGGGCTCGTGTCTTGGACTCCCGCCATCGTGCTTGCCGTCTCTTCGATCTTCGGCGCACGTATGGGCGTGCGTCTCATGCTGAGTGTTCCAGCGGAAGGGCTTCGTTGGTTTGTGTTCGTGTGTGTGATTGCCACTTCCATCGTCGCCTGGCTTCGATAGTTCATTCGGATCACGCTTAGTGGTAGGATCCGGCAAGCAGTAAGGAGGTTTCGTATGGGGGAAATGGTCAAGCAGATCGCAGCACTGCAGGACTACGAGCGCTACCAAGATCTACATTGGGAAGGATCCTTCGAAGACTACCTCCAAATCATCCGCGAGAAGCCGCAGGTCACACGCAACGCCTTCCAACGCATCTACGACATGGTCGTGTCGTACGGCGAGGAAGAGTACATCGACAACAAGAAGAAGCTGATCCGCTATCCCTTCTTCAAAGACCCGATCGAGAACGGCAAAGACGCGATCTTCGGGCTCGACATTCCGCTGATGCGACTCGTGCACGTGTTGCACGCGGCGGCGCAGGGATACGGTCCGGAGAAGCGCATCATCTTGTTGCACGGACCCGTCGGTTCCTCGAAGAGCACCATCGCGCGACTTCTGAAGAAGGGACTCGAGCGGTACTCGCGAACGCCTGAGGGCGCGCTCTTCACCTACGAGTGGACCAACCTTCATCAGACCGGGCTCGCCGGCGGCGACGACGTGTTCCCGTGTCCGATGCACGACGAACCTCTCCGACTCATTCCACCCGACTGGCGAGACCAAGCGGTGCAAGAGCTTCGTCTCGGAAGCGACCGTCAGCGCGTGCAGGTCAGAGGCGAGCTCAACCCGGCCTGCCGCTTCATCTTCCGCAACCTGCTCGAGCGGTACGACGGCGACTGGTCGAAGGTCATGAGCAATCACATCAAGGTGAAGCGACTGATCTTGAGCGAACAGGATCGAGTCGGCATCGGCACGTTCCAGCCGAAAGACGAGAAGAACCAAGACTCCACCGAGCTCACCGGCGACATCAACTATCGGAAGATCGCAGAGTACGGTTCCGATTCGGACCCCCGTGCGTTCAACTTCGACGGCGAGTTCAACATCGCCAACCGCGGCGTGGTCGAGTTCGTCGAGGTCCTGAAGCTCGACGTCGCATTCCTCTACGATCTGCTCGGAGCGACCCAAGAGCACAAAATCAAGCCGAAGAAGTTCGCACAGACCGACATCGACGAGGTGATCATCGGTCACACCAACGAGGCGGAATACAAGAAGCTCATCAACAACGAGTTCATGGAGGCGCTTCGCGACCGCACCATCAAGATCGACATCCCCTACATCACGAAGATGAACGAGGAGATTAAGATCTACCAGAAGGACTTCAGCTCCGAGCGGCTTCGCGGCAAGCACGTCGCGCCGCACACGCTCGAGGTCGCGGCGATGTGGGCGGTGCTCACTCGCCTCGAGGAGCCGAAGAAGCACCAGCTGGCGCTTCTCCAGAAGCTCAAGCTCTACGACGGAAAGATTTTGCCCGGCTACACCCAGGACAACGTCAAGGAGCTCCGCAAAGAGGCGAACCGCGAGGGCCTCGAAGGCATGTCGCCACGCTACGTGCAAGACAAGATCAGCAACTCGCTCGTCCGCGAAGGCAACGAGGGGTACATCAACCCGTTCATGGTGTTGAACGAGCTCGAGAAGGGGCTCAGCGCATCCCTCACCGTCGGCGAGGACCAGCGCAAGCGGTACGCCGAGCTGATCAGCGTCGTCAAAGCCGAGTACGACGAGATCGTGAAGAACGAGGTGCAGCGCGCCATCAGCGCCGACGAAGAGGCCATCGGGCGACTCTGCGCAAACTACATCGACAACATCCGCGCGTACTTGATGAAGCAGAAGGTGAAGAACAAGTACACCGGGAAGGACGAAGAGCCCGATGAGCGGCTCATGCGGTCCATCGAAGAAAAGATCGACATCACCGATCCGCGCAAGGACGACTTCCGCCGGGAGATCATGAACTTCATCGGGCACCTCGCGCTCGAGGGGAAGAAGTTCACCTACGAGACCAACGACCGGCTGCGTCGCGCACTCGAGATGAAGCTCTTCGAAGACCAGAAAGACTCGATCAAGCTTTCGAGCTTCGTCTCGAACGTCATCGACAAGGAGACCCAGGACAAGATCGACATCATCAAGAACAGGCTGATCAAGTACTACGGGTACAACGAGGCCTCGGCGACGGACGTCCTCGCGTACGTGGCCAGCATCTTCGCGAGGGGCGACGTCAAGGAGTAACGCCTTGTCGCTTCGCATCGATCAAGACCATTCGAGGTTCCGCAACATCGTTCGCGGGCGCATTCGGCAGAACCTTCGGAAGTACATTTCGAAGGGCGAGCTGCTCGGGAGACAGGGAAAGGACCTGGTGTCCATCCCGATCCCGCAAATCGACATTCCGAAACTCCGCTTCGGCGACAAACAGCAAGGCGGCGTCGCGCAGGGCGACGGCGAGCCTGGCGATCCGCTGTCGGGCAGCCCGCAGGAGGGTCTGGGCGAGGGTCAGGCCGGCGATCAGGCCGGGGACCACGCCCTCGAGGTCGAGCTTACGCTCGACGAGCTGGCGGACATCCTCGGCGAAGAGCTCGAGCTCCCGAACATCGAGAACAAAGGCAAGAGCGCCATCATCGACAAGAAGGACCGCTACGTCGGCGTCCGCAACGTCGGTCCCAATTCGCTTCGCCATTTCAAGCGAACGTTCCGCAGCGCGCTGCGCCGGCAGATCGCGCTTGGAAGCTACAATCCGAAGCGCCCCGTGATCATTCCGACGCGCGACGACATGCGTTACAAGTCGTGGAAGACGGAAGAAGAGCCGGTCGCAAACGCGGTGATCCTCTACATGATGGACGTCTCAGGCTCGATGGGAGACGAACAAAAAGAGATCGTTCGCATCGAATCGTTCTGGATCGATACCTGGCTTCGCAAGCAGTACAAAGGCATCGAAACGCGGTTCATCATTCACGACGCCGCGGCACGCGAAGTCGACCGCGACACGTTCTTTCGAACGCGGGAGTCCGGCGGCACCATGATTTCTTCGGCGTATCGACTGGCGGCCGAGATCATCGAACGCGACTACCCGTCCGCGATGTGGAACATCTACCCGTTTCACTTCTCCGACGGGGACAACTGGAGCGTCGACGACACGCTGCTTTGCGTCGACATTCTGAAGAAGCTGCTGCTGCCTAGCTCGAACGTCTTTTGCTACGGACAGGTCGACAGCCCCTACGGCTCGGGCCAGTTCATCAAAGATCTGCGCGAACACTTTTCGGGCGACGAGCAGCTCATCACCAGCGAGATCAACGACCGCGACGCCATCGTCGAGTCGATTCGAGAGTTCCTAGGGAAGGGAAAGTAGCGCGTGGCCCAGTTTGCACTGAAAACCGCTCTCCCAAACTACCTTCGCGACGAGCAAAACCGCATCGAGGAATTCGCGCGCGCCGTCGGACTCGACATCTTTCCGACGGTCTTCGAGGTCCTCAGCTACGACCAGATGAACGAGGTTGCCGCGTACGGCGGGTTTCCCACGCGCTATCCGCACTGGCGCTGGGGCATGGAGTACGAACGGCTGAGCAAGAGTCATGAATACGGGCTCTCGAAGATTTACGAGCTGGTCATCAACAACAACCCGGCCATCGCATACCTTCTCGAAGGCAACAGCATGGTCGACCAGAAGCTCGTGATGGCGCACGTCTACGGGCACGTCGACTTCTTCAAGAACAACTTCTGCTTTCGTATGACGAGCCAGGGCCGCGACCCAAAGAGTGGTGGCGACGTTCGCAAGTGGATCGACACGATGGCAAACAACGGCTCCATCGTACGGAAGTGGGCCAACCGAATCGGCATCGAGAAGGTCGAGCTCTTCATCGACGCGTGCCTGAGTCTCGAGAACCTCATCGACCCGCAGAAGCCGTTTCTGCCACGCGACCTCTCTCCGATCACGACTGAGGAAGAAGAAGAACCCGATACTCCTGAAGTGCCGCTTCTTCGCGTCGACCGCGAGTACATGGAGTCGTTCATCAATCCGGACGAGTTCGTCGAGTCGCAGAAGAAGAAGCTCGTCGCCGAGGCGGAGCAGGCACGCAAGTTCCCCGTCGAAGCCGAACGCGACGTGCTTGGATTCCTACTCGAGAACGCGCCGCTCGAGCGCTGGGAGCGTGAGTGTCTCGCCGTCGTGAGGACCGAGGCGTACTACTTCCTGCCGCAGATGCAGACCAAGATCATGAACGAGGGTTGGGCCAGCTATTGGCACTCGCGGCTCATGACCGAGAGCATCTGCGACGCGAGCGAAATCATCGACTACGCGGACCGGTGCGCAAGCGTGCTCGCTACCGCGCCCGGGCAGCTCAACCCCTACAAGCTCGGCATCGAGCTCTTCCGGCACATCGAGGAACGCTGGAACAAGGGCCAGTTCGGCAAGGAATGGGACGATTGCGACGACTGGGAGCTTCGCCGGCACTGGGACCGACGCACCGACCTCGGCCGCGAGAAGATCTTCGAAGTTCGCTCGCTCTACAACGACGTTACGTTCATCGACGAGTTCCTCACCGAGGACTTCGTGTTCGACCAGAAGATGTACGCGTTCGGGTACAACGAGCGCAACGACCGCTGGGAGATTGAGAGCCGAACGTTCGACGAGGTGAAGAAGCAACTGTTGGCGAGCATCACGAACGCGGGGAACCCAATCATTTCGGTCATCGACGCCAACCACGGCAATCGCTCGGAGCTTCTGCTCGAGCACACGCATCAGGGCGCGGACCTGCGGCTCGATTGGGCGCAAGAGGTCTGCAAGGCGCTTTCCCGCGTTTGGACACGCCCCGTCGAAATTCACACCATCGTCGACGAGAAGCCGACCGCCCTACGCTGGGACGGTCAAAGCTATTCGCAAAAGCCCCTTTAGAGGCCGCGGCAGTTGCTGAAGCTGATCGTCGTCGGCCCGCCGCCGACGGCACCGACGTTAAAGCCGTTGCCGGTGACCGAGCTGATGAGCGAACGGCACTCGAGGTCGAACCCGACTTCGCCGTTTTCGCTGATGACGTTGGTGATCTGACAGGGCTGTGCCATCGAAGGGGGCTCCGGTCCACAGTCGCCAACGTCGTACGGCAGACCGTCCTCGACGATGGTCACCGTGCATCCCTCAGCCTGAACGCCACCATTGCCGTCGTCGACGGTGGCGCCCCGAAGCTCGAATGCAAAGCCGGAGCCTACGGCCGTCTCGAGAAAGATCGTTCGCTCGCCGTTCGGGCGGTCGATCGCGCCGCAGTCCACGATGATCGGGATCTGTTCGTCGCAGCTGATGTCTCCGTTCGCACCGACGACGGTTCGTTGACCTGAGTTGCCGAGACAGGTGCTCGCACGCGCACCACATTCCACGGCGCTGTCGACCGGACACGTCAGGTTCCACGACGCGTCGACCGCGACAGGGCCCTCACCGGTCGCGCACGACACGACGAACAACCCCACAATCAGAATCGGCAAGCGCCGGATGTGCTTCTCCAGGTGCACGCGTTAAGGGTAGCCACGACCAAAAACCACGGCAACTTAGATGGGTTCGAGGGCCTGTGCGAGGTCGTCCTGAAGGTCCTCGAGAGCCTCGAGACCCACCGAAACGCGGATCAATCCATCTTTGACGCCGCGGGCTTCGCGGACGTCCCTCGGCATGGATGCATGGCTCATCAGTGCTGGTTGGCCGATCAGCGATTCGACCCCGCCAAGACTCTCTGCAAGCGCGAACACCCCAACCCTACGAAGAACCTCGCGTGCGCCTTGAAGGCCCCCGTCGACGACGAACGAGAGCATGCCTCCGAACCCGCTCATCTGTCGCGCTGCAAGCTGATGCTCCGGATGATCGGGCAGTCCGGGGTAGTGCACGTCTTCAATGCGAGGATGTTCAGCAAGCCACGTCGCGAGTCCGATGGCATTTTCACAGTGGCGCTCCATGCGAACGGGCAGCGTCTTGATGCCTCGGGCGACGAGATAACAGTCGAACGGGGACGGAACGGCTCCGCCTGCGCGCTGAATGAACTGGAGCCGTTCGGCGAGCTCGTCCGAGCTCGTAACGAGCGCGCCAGCGACCACGTCGCTGTGTCCATTCAGGTATTTCGACAGAGAGTGAACGACGATATCGGCAGCGAGGCCGAGTGGTCGCTGGAGGAACGGAGACGCAAAGGTGTTGTCGACGACCACGAGCGCCCCGCCCCGGTGGGCGATTTCCGCAACCTTTTCGATGTCGAACACCCTGAGAAGCGGATTGGTGGGCGTTTCGATCCAGACCATCTGGGTCGCCGGTCCGACCGCTTCCTCGACCCGCGCCAACTCGGACATGTCGACCCAAGACACGTCGACGCCGATCGGCGCGACCAGCTGCTCGATCAGGCGATAGGTCCCGCCGTAGATGTCTGCGCAAGCGACAACGTGATCGCCAGGAGAAAGCAGGCGAAGCGCGGCGTCCATGGCCGCGCACCCGGAGGCGAAGGCAACCGCGGCGCACCCGCCCTCCAGTTCGGCGAGCGTGGCCTCGAGCCCGTCTCGCGACGGATTGCCGATCCGCCCATACGCGTGATTCTCGTGCTCACCGGGAGACGACTGCAGGAACGTCGTCGATAACGAGATCGAGGTCGCGATGGGTTCGCCCGGTGCGTCGGACACGCGGCCCGCGTGGGCGGCGAGTGTTTCGAATCGTCGTGCCATGACGCGGACGTACCGCCTCCGCTCCCGGCTGCCAAGAAGGTTTGCGGCAAACCGTGGGCTCACGCTACAACCGGAGCCGATGGCCGAGCTGCTCACCAATCCGGATGCCTGGATTGCGCTCCTGACACTGACGGCGCTCGAAATCGTTCTCGGAATCGACAACATCGTGTTCATCGCGATTCTCGCGTCGAGACTCCCTGTCGAACAGCAAGGCTTGGCGTATCGATTGGGCCTCATCGGCGCGATGGTGACGCGCATCTTGCTGCTACTCACGATCAACTGGGTGATGCAGCTGACCGAGCCGCTCTTCGAGGTGATGGGCCATCGGTTTTCAGGGCGCGACCTGATCCTGCTCGGCGGAGGCTTGTTTCTGATCGGGAAGAGCGCTCAGGAGATCTACGAAAAGGTAGAGGGGTCCGAACAGGACGACATCGAGGGTTGGTTCAGCGGGCTTCCCGGAATCATCGCGCAAATCATGATCCTCGACATCATCTTTTCCCTCGACTCCGTCATCACGGCGGTTGGGATGGCCGACCACATCGAGGTCATGGTCGCCGCGGTCGTCATCGCCATCGGCGTGATGCTTCTCTTTGCGAAACAAATCGGCGACTTCGTCAACAAGCACCCGTCGATGAAGATCCTGGCGCTTTCCTTTTTGCTTCTCATCGGCGTTCTGCTCACGGCCGAGGGTTTCGGCCAACACGTCAACAAGGGCTACATCTACTTCGCGATGGCGTTTGCGCTGATGGTCGAGCTGCTCAACATTCGCTTCCGTTCGAAGCAGACGGCTTCGTAGCCGCTCTTTTTTTGGCTGCGGCGGGAGGCTTGCTGCGCCACACTCCGCCGCAATGCGGTTGGCCCCTCTCATCGGTCCGGACCTTCAGGACGCGATCGCGGCCGGACCCGAGTCGGTTCGGCAGGCGGTTTCCGAGATCCATCCGGAGGACATCGCAGAGCTCCTCGAGGACCTCACCGCAAAAGAAGCCGTGTTGCTCGTTCGGGCGCTCCCAACCGAGATTGCCGCCGACGTCGTCGAACGTCTGAGCGCGCGCCGCCAGGTGCTCGTGTTCAACGCGATCGATACGGGGCGGGCCGTCGAGCTGCTCGCGGAGATGGATCCCGACGATCGAGTCGACCTGCTTCAGGAGCTCGAAGAAGACGACGCGACGGCCCTACTCGCGGCTCTAGAGCGACGTGAGCCGGCGGCGGCCGAAGAGGCACGCGAGCTCGTCCACTACGAGCCAGAAACCGCCGGCGGCCTGATGACGACGGAGTTCGTCTCGCTTCCCTCAGAAACCACGGTGAGCGAAGCGATGCAGGCGGCTCGGCAGCTCGGGCGCCAAGACCTCGCCGAAATCCTGTACTACATCTACGTCAGCGGCTCGCACGGGCAGCTGGTTGGCGTCGTCTCCCTCCGAGACATGATCCTGGCGGAGCCCAATCAGCCTCTAGCCGACGTCATGACCGACAACGTGTTCGCCGTGAATACCTCGGATGACCAGGAGAAGGTGGCGCACGCCATCGCACGCTACGACCTTGCCGCCCTTCCCGTCGTCAACGACCAGGGTCGAATGCTCGGCGTCGTGACGGTCGACGATCTAGTCGACGTCGTCATCGAGGAGGCCACCGAGGATGCGCAGAAGATGGGCGGCGTCGTCCCGCTCGAGGACTCGTATTTTCAAACCGGGTGGGCGGAGTTCGTCTGGAAGCGTGGTACCTGGCTGGTGCTGCTTTTCGTCGCCCAGCTGTTGACGGCCACGGTGATCGACAGGAACCGGGCCATCTTGGCCGCGTCGGTCGAGCTCGTGCTCTTCATCCCGCTGATCATCGCTTCAGGGGGCAATGCCGGCTCCCAGTCGTCGACTCTCATCATTCGCGCCATGGCGGTGGGCGAGCTGAAGCCTCGCGATTGGGCGCGCGTGCTCGGCCGAGAACTGTTGATCGGGCTCTCTCTCGGAGTCGCGTTGGGGATCATCGGCTTTGCCCGCGGTTGGTTTGCAGGGGAAGCGGTGGACCCGCTGGCGCTCGCGACCGCGATCGGGACCAGCGTTCTCGCGATCGTCACACTCAGCACGATGATCGGCTCGTTGCTCCCGCTGCTGATCAAGCGGGTCGGCCTCGATCCGGCGGTGTCTTCCACGCCGTTTATCGCGTCGGTCGTCGACGTGCTCGGCCTCATCGTTTACTTCTCCGTCGCGCAGCTCATTCTGTTTACGGTGTTTCGCTGAGTCGCGTATCCATCTCCTGCGGTTCCGTGTTAGGCTCCGCGTTCGCAACGGGAGCCCTAGATGCCGAATCTGACCATCAACTACAGTCAAGACGTCGACACCGTGTACCGCTTCGTCACCGATCCAGAGGTGATTCGGAAGCGCAGCGAAGACATGGGTGAAAAGAACATCAAGATCCAAGTGGACGACGCCGGCGGTACCAAGACCATCACGTCGACACGAGAGATCGAGAGCGACCTGCCCGGGTTTGCGAAGAAGCTCTTCAGCTCAACCAACACCATCGTCGAACGTCGGGAATGGCGTGACGCGGGCGAGAGCAAGACCTGCAAGGCGCACATCGACATCCTCGGCACCCCCGGGAAGATCGACTCCAACATCACGATCTCTCCGAGCGGGTCGGGCTGCACGTACGACATCGAGTTCGAGGTGAGCGCGAAGGTCCCGCTCATCCGTAAGAAGCTCGAGGAGTTCGTCGCGAAGACCACCGCCGAAGGCATGCGCGACGAGCACGAGTACAACAAGCGTCAGCTCGACGCCGCGGGCTAGCCGCTACTCGCCGAAGATCTGGGCGCTGAGGTAAGCCTCGCCCTCCCAGAACTCGCATTCGGGAGCCGGGTCCGCCGACACCCGGGTAACACAATCTCGAGGCAGCCTTGGTCGACCGGGTCGTACTCGGGCCATGCCGCGGAGTCGGGCGACGTCGGGTCGCCCGTCGCAGCGAAGCGGACGAAGTACCCCTGCTGCCCGAGTCCCGCGGAAGCAGGGTGCTCTCAAAGGTCGCGAGGTCCAGCTCGAGAAGGGGATCGTAACCGAACACGTACCCGAACTCGGAGAGCACCGCGGCCTCGGCAAGAGCGGGGCATCGAAACTGCGTATCGGTCGTCAGCGCCGCAAGCGCGACCTCCGGCGGAGAGTACGTGGCGAGGTCGTAATGCTCGGCGGCTCGCGCGGCGAGCTCGACGTCGAAGGGTTTGCCCGTCTCCGAAGTAAGGGACTTCGCCTATGGGAAACCCCGTCCCCCGGCTAGGCCTGGACACTCAACCCGCGAAAACCGCGCGATCCTGCGCCCAGTCGCGCAAGGACGAGATGCGCTCCGACATCGTCACGGAGAGCGGTTTGGTGAGCTGGATCTCTTCGACGAGCGCTTCGGTGGTGAGATCTTCTTGTCGGGAGAAAGCGGTGTAGAGGGCGGAGACAACCGCCTGCTCGATCTCCGCGCCGCTGAAGCCCTCGGTGAGCGAGACGAGGCGTTCGAGGTCGAACGCTCCGGGACTTCGTTTCCGCTTCTTGAGGTGAATCTCGAAGATGCGCGTACGGGCCGTTGCAGCAGGGAGGTCAACGAAGAAGATCTCGTCGAATCGACCTTTGCGCATGAGCTCTGGGGGGAGCTTCGAGATGTCGTTTGCTGTCGCGATGACGAATACGTCCTCTTTCTTGTCCTGAAGCCAGGCCAGAAAGGTGCCGAAGATACGCTGCGCAGGGCCACCGTCCGCGTCTTCTTGGGAGAGCGATTTTTCGATTTCGTCGATCCACAGCACCACGGGAGCCATCTTTTCGGCGAGCTTGATCGCGCGCCGAAGGTTCTTTTCGCTCTCGCCGACATATCGGTTGTAGAGGTTCGATGGATCGAGCCGGATCAGCGGAAGCTTCCACTCGGCCGCAATCGCTTTCGCGCAGAGGCTCTTGCCGCAGCCCTGAACGCCGATGAGCAGGAGCCCTTTCGGCGGAGACAGGCCATACTCCTTGGCGCGGCGCGGGTCTTCGAACGCCGCCTGCCGCTTGCGGAGCCACTCTTTCAGGTGAGTCAACCCAGCGACGTCGCCCATCGCGTGTTCGTGCGGGAAGTACTCGAGCACTCCGGAGCGCTCGATGATCTGGCGCTTTGCATCGAGGACCCCTGAAATATCCTGAGGACCGAGCACGCCATCCTCGAGAACGGCCTGAGTGATGATCTTCTGCACCTCGAAGAACGTGAGACCGTGGAGCGCGGCGAGAAGCTTCGACACGTCGACACTCGAAAGCTTCACCTTCACCGAGTGCCGGTTTGAGAGGTCCCGGAGCACTGCCTGGACGAAGGTGTGGTAAGCCTCTTGAGAGGGCGCGCCGAGATCGAACGGTGTGAACAGCTGCTCGAGGTCCGGAGGTATGTCGAGGCCGGTCCCGGAGACCACGATCGCACCCCGATGGCCGAAGTACTTCTTCCGAATGTTCTTGATGCGAGCGATGACCGCCGGCTCGTGGAGGTAGGGGCCGAGGCCCTGCATGTGGAAAATCGCCTCGAGGTTCGAGCGCTCGATGAATGCAAGTGCCTTCTGCGGTGGACCGCTTTCTGGGGTCTGCCCCTGTTCAGGGAGCTCGCGTCGCAGCCCGTCGACCTGGTTCCACGAAAACAGCGGCAAGCCGGTGTGTTCGGACGCATGCTCGAGCAGCACGTGGAGTCGCTCTTCCTCGACCGTGTCGACCACGACGAGCGGATGGTGGGCCCGAATCAGAATTTCGAGCTCGTGCAGTTGATCTGCGGATGGCGGCACCCCCCTCAGCACACCCTCAGAATCGGAGGTCGACCGGGGGGTGTCAACTTCGGGTTCGCGCGTTTGACACGCAGGGCGGCGAATTTACACTGCTGCCCATGGCAGCTCTCGGAGACAAGATTCTCGACAAGCGTATCGTTGAACGAAACATGGCCAAGGGCATCGTTTCGAAGCAAGACTACGAACAGCACATCGCCGCGCTCCCTGACAAGGAGGGCGCGTACGAGCGAGTCGGCGTCGAGTCGGCCGAGTCGCAGGAAGAAACCGCGGCGGCACCGGCGCCCGCACCCCCACCCGCACCGGCACCGATCCTCGAGTAGCGGAGCAGGTCTCATGAGCGAGGAAGACAGCGCGCCGCCGAGCATCGACTTCAACACGTTCGTGTTGTCGTTGAGCACGTCCGCGCTGATGCATCTCGGCAAGCTTGCGGAAAGCGAGAACCAAACGGTCAACCTCGCTCACGCGAAGCAGTCGATCGATTGCATCGCCCTTCTCGAGGAGAAGACCAAGGGCAACCTCACCGGCGAGGAAGAACGCCTCATCAGCGAGGTACTTTACGACCTTCGGCTGCGCTTCGTCGCTGCCACGAAAGACGCGGACGAGAGCACTTGAAGCAAGTCACCCTTCGGCTCGATGCGTTTGACTCGGACGCACGACGCATCGTCGCCGGAGCCCAACGCCTTGCAGACGGGCGCCGCCATCGCGAGGTCACTTCGTTGCACGTCGCGTACGAGCTCGTCGACGAAGACGCGCTCGTCCAGCAAGCACTCGAGAAGGCGGGCGCCGATCCGGTCGATGTCATGGTCGAGGCAGAAGCCGCGCTACGCCAACTGCCGGCCGATGGAGAGGCGGGCGAGGCGTATCTTTCGAGGAAAACGCTGGACCTTCTGTCGCGCGCCGAGTTGGAGTCGAGCCGTCGCAGGAGCGAGCTTGCCTCCGCTCGCGACCTCGCCATGGCGTGCGCATTGGAAGACGACCCGCTCGTACGGGCCGTTCTGAAGAGCGTCGGGACGACGAACGCCAAGCTTCAAACTGCACTGACGGAGCTCGAACCGATGACCAAGCCGAAACGCGGCGCGAAAACCAACGGAGTCCTCGACGCGTACGGACGCGACCTCACGAGAGTCGCGGCCGAAGGCGGGTTCGATCCGTTCGTCGGACGCGAGGACGAGCTTCAGCGAATGCTCCAAGTCATGGCGCGTCGCGAGGAGAACAATCCGCTTCTCGTCGGAGAAACCGGCACCGGTCGAACCGCGCTCGTGGAAGCCCTTGCCTCGCAGATCGCAGACGGAAAAGTGCCCGAGATGCTTGCAGGTCGACGGATCGTCTCGCTCGACTCGGGAGCCCTCATTGCCGGTACGCGGCTTCGCGGCGAGCTCGAGCAGCGCATGCGCTCGATCTTGGACGCGGTGCGAGATGCCGACGGCGGTGTGATTCTATTCATCCCGAACCTGAGTGCGTTCCTTCGCGGGCGAGGGGGAGCAGCCGACATGTTGGCCACCGCCCTCAGCCATGGAGAGGTGCGGGCGCTCGCGCGCTGTACGCCCGACGAGCTTCGCGAGATCGAGGATGGGGCTAGCGCGCTTTCCAGACGCTTCGTTCCGATCCACATCGACCCGCCGGACGCCGAGGAGGCGATCGAGATCTTACGCGGCGTTCGGTCGCGCTTCGAAGACGCACACGAGGTTCACATCTCGGATGAAGCGCTAGAAGCGGCAGTTCGATTCGCGCGACGATACGTTGGCGGCCGAGAGCTTCCGAAGAGCGCCATCGATTTGCTAGACGAAAGCGCAGCGCGCGTGCAGCTCGGGCTCGGCGGCGACACCGAGAGAGGCGTCGTTGACGCCGAAGACGTCGCGGAGGTCGTCTCCCTGTGGACCGGCGTTCCTACGGCAAAGATGCTCGAGGCAGAAGCGGAGAAGCTCCTTCGAATGGAAGAGCGGCTCCGCGAACGCGTGGTCGGGCAGGACCACGCGATAACCGCGCTCAGCAAAGCGGTACGGCGAGGCCGCGTGGGGCTGCGCGATCCGAAACGTCCCATCGGCTCGTTCTTGTTCTTGGGTCCGACGGGGGTTGGCAAGACGGAGCTTGCGAAAGCGTTGGCCGAGTTCCTGTTCGACGACGAGGGAGCGCTGACGCGGCTCGACATGAGCGAGTTCATGGAAAAGCACATGGTGGCGCGGCTCATCGGTGCGCCCCCGGGATACGTGGACAGCGATGAGGGCGGGTTCCTGACCGAAGCTGTCCGGCGCCGGCCCTACTCCGTCGTTCTCTTCGACGAAATCGAAAAGGCGCATCCCGACGTGTTCAACGTCCTGCTCCAGGTTCTCGAAGACGGCCGGCTGACCGACTCCCGCGGACGCGTCGCAGACTTTCGCGACACGGTCATCCTCATGACGTCGAACGTTGGAAGTGACCTCATCCTCGACCACGAGGGGACCGACGAGGAGCTCGAGGCCGGCATCGAGGCTCGTCTCCACGAGACCTTTCGACCGGAGTTCTTGAACCGCATCGACGAGGTACTGATCTTCGAACGGCTCAACAAGGACGCGCTGTCGCTGATCCTCGAGATTCAGCTCCGGCAGCTTCGCGGCCTGCTTGAAGCGCAGGACCTCGAGCTCCACATCTCCGACGCGGCAAAGGACAGACTGGTCGAGCTGGGCTACGAGCCGGCGTTCGGCGCGCGTCCATTGAAACGGGTCCTCGTACGGGAGCTTCAAGACCCGCTTGCCGACGCGTTGCTCCGCGGCGAGTTCGCGCCTGGAACCGCCGTCGAAGTCGATACCGACGGCTCCGAGCTCACGCTTTCCTCGGCCTGACCTGCGACCGCGGCTTCGCGAGATGCCGCCGCTCGGCTATGCTCCGTCGCATGGCCAAGAAGCGAATCGTCCACCGGCGAACCTGCAACCTCTGCGAGTCGATGTGCGGAGTCGAAGTCGAGATCGAGGGCAGAGAGATCCTGTCCGTTCGTGGCGATGAGACCGACGTGTTCAGCAAGGGTCACATCTGCCCGAAGGCGACCGCACTGAAGGACGTCTACGACGACCCCGATCGCCTGAAGCAGCCCGTGCGTCGCGTCGGCAACCGTTGGGAGCCGATCTCATGGAATGAAGCGTTCACGGAAGTCGCGGAACGCATTCACGAGATACAGACGAAGCACGGCCGAAACGCCGTCGGCGTGTACTTCGGCAATCCGAACGCGCACAACTTCGGGACGATGGCGTTTGGACCGCCGTTTTCGAGGGCGCTCGGGTCCAAGAACCGGTTCTCGGCCACGTCGTGTGACCAGCTGCCGCTGATGGTCGCCTCGCACTTCATGCTCGGGCACCAGCTGATGTTCCCGGTTCCGGACGTGGATCGCACCGACTTCATGCTGATGATTGGGGCGAATCCTCTCGCGTCCAACGGAAGCATCATGGCGGGTCCTGGGATTCGAAAGCGGCTCGAGGGGATCCGCGGGCGCGGGGGCAAGCTCGTCGTCGTCGATCCCCGACGCACGGAAACCTCGAAGATTGCGGACGAGCACGTGTTCATCCGGCCAGGCACCGACGCTCTTTTCATGCTCGGACTGCTGCACGAGGTGTGCGCAGCTGGCGTGCGGCTAGGAAGGCTTGCCGAGCACGTGAAGAACCTCGACGCGGTGCTGGACATCGCGAAGAGATACCCGCCGTCGTCGACGGAGTCGGTCACCGGTGTTCCAGCCGACACGGTGAAGCAGCTGGCTCGCGAGCTCCTCGATGCGCCGAGGGCCGTCGTCTACGGGCGTGTCGGTGCGTGCACGCAGGAGTTCGGAACGCTGTGCATGTGGCTCGCGATGGTCCTCAACGCCGTCACCGGCAATCTCGACGAGCCTGGCGGCGCGATGTTCTCGTCGCCGGCGATGGATGTTCTCGGGACCGTCGGAGGCTTCGGCGCGGGTCGCGGTTCGTTTGGACGGTGGCGGAGCCGGGTCCGTGGGCTTCCCGAGTTCGGCGGTGAGCTTCCAAGCGCGGTCATGGCGGAAGAGATGCTCACCGAAGGCGAGGGACGAATCCGCGCGATGATCACGCTGGCGGGCAACCCGATCCTATCGACCCCGAACGGCGGGCAGCTCGACAAGGCCTTCGAGTCGCTCGACTTCGCGGTCTCGATCGACTTCTTCATCAACGAAACGAGTCGGCACGCGCACATCATTTTGCCGCCGGTCTCGCCCGTCGAGCGCAGTCACTACGACTTGGCGCTCTACCTCACCGCGGTCCGCAACGTGGCAAAGTTCTCGCCGGCTCCGTTCAAGCTCGAAAAGGGTCAGCTCGACGACTGGCAGATTCTGACCGAGCTCACCTGCCGGCTCGAAGCGCGCCGACACGGGAAGGCGAGCAAGGAGTACCTTCGAGCAAGGGCGATGCGAAGGGCGGGGCCGGAACGAATCCTCGACCTTGGACTGCGCTTCGGTCCGTATGGGAAATCTCTCAACCCTCTCGGATCGGGGCTTTCCCTCGCGAAGCTTCGCAAGCACCCCGAGGGCTTCGACTTCGGGCCCCTGCAGTCAACGTTCCCCGAGCGACTTCGAACCGAAGACGGGGCGATCGATTTGGCGCCGACGCGCATCGTCGAAGACCTGGCCCGCCTCGACGCACGCTTCGCGGAAGACCCGCCAGCGGACTCGCTTTCGCTCATCGGGCGCCGGCAGCTGCGGAGCAACAACTCGTGGATGCACAACACGCAGCGTCTGATGAAGGGCAAGGACCGCTGTACGCTGATGATTCACTCGGAGGACGCTGCACGGATTGGCGTGAAGTCGGGGGACATGGTGACGGTGAGCTCGCGCGTTGGAAAGGTCGACGCCCCCGCGGAGGTGACGAACGACATGATGCCGGGCGTCGTGAGTCTTCCGCATGGGTTTGGCCACGGTCGTGAAGGCGTTCAGCTGCGCGTCGCAAGCGAGCGGCCGGGCGTGAGCATCAACGACCTCACCGATGACGCCGTCCTCGACATGAGCGGCAACGCGGCGTTCTGCGGAATACCCGTTACCGTCGTCGCAAGCGCACAGGCCGCGGCCGCGGAGTGACGCGAACCGGGACCGGCTGCGGAGGCGGACTCAGCAAGCTTTCAACGGCGTCGACGAGGGCGTCGAAGACATCTCGCGCTTTGTCAGAGAGCTTTGTCGTCTTTTCACCCACGTACCCTCCATAATGGGCGCACAAGTGAAGCTGTCAACACCCACCTCGAGATCGCACCGCTTTTCGTGCTTTCCTGGACACTCATGCATGTTCACCTGATCGGCGTTGCGGGTACGGGAATGAGCGCATTGGCCGCGCTCCTCGGGCAGCGCGGATACCGTGTGAGCGGAAGCGATACTTCGTTTGATCCTCCAGTGGGTCCGTACCTAGAGTCGATTGGGATCGAGTGCATGCGCGGTTGGGACGCCGCGAACCTCGACACGTCTCCGGATCTCGTAGTGGTCGGAAACGTATGTCGAAAGGACAATCCGGAAGCAAAGGAGGCGTCTCGTCGAGGCATCCGCACCGTTTCGATGCCGACCGCACTCGCCGACGAGGTGCTCTCCACACGAACGCCGCTCGTGATCGCCGGAACGCATGGAAAGACGACGACCACCGCACTCACCGCGTATCTCCTGCAGTCCGTTGGCGTGGACGCGGGCTTTTTCGTCGGTGGGTTGCCTCTGAACTTCGAACGAAGCTCGGTGCTCGGGGCGGAAGGCCAACCGTTCGTCATCGAAGGGGACGAGTACGACAGCGCGTTCTTCGAAAAGACCCCGAAGTTCTGGAGCTACCGACCGAGCTCGGCGATTCTCACGTCGATCGAGTACGACCACGTCGACATCTACCCAAACGAAACTGCGTACATCGACGCCTTCGTCGAGTTCGTGAAGCGCATCCCGAACGACGGCTGGCTCTTTGCGTGGGCAGGCGACGCGCGCGTTCGTGAGGTGTCGTCCGAGGCGAGCTGCAACCTCCGTTTCTACGCGCTCGACGGTGACGACTGTGGCGGGATCCAACCGATGTGGCTCGGAATGCGCGCGCCCGGCGGTGCCCTCGACCTGTTCGGTGGTGGTTCGCTTTGCGGACGGGCCACCCTATCCTCGTTCGGAAGACACAACGCGCGAAACACAGTGGCTGCGCTCGCGCTTGCGAGCGAAGCGGCCGGCGCCCCGCTCGATCGGTTGATCGCGGCGCTTCCTGGGTTCCGCGGGACGAAGCGGCGCCAGGAATTGGTCGGCATCGCGAACGGCATCCACGTGTACGACGACTTCGCCCACCACCCGACCGCCGTGCGGGAAACCCTCGGGGGCTTTCGCGAGCGGGTGAACGGACGCCTCATCGCCGTCTTCGAGCCACGAAGCGCAACCGCGTCCCGCGCGCTCCACCAGGACGCCTATCCAAACGCCTTCGCCCCCGCCGACATCACGATCCTCGCGCCGGTCGGTCGCAGCGAAATCGACGAGTCGGAACGCCTCGACACGGCGGCGATCGCGAAGGCCATCGAGGCCAACGGAGGCGAGGCGATCGCCTGCCCCACCGTCGACGCCGCGATCGCAAAGACCCTCGAGCTCGCGACCCCAGGCGACACGGTCGTCGTCATGTCCAACGGCCGCTTCGCCGACGCCCCCGACCGCATCCTCCTAGGACTTGGGGACACGCGGGGCCCTTAGAAAACTCGCAATTCCAACGAGTTGCGGATCGACCCGCGCGATTTGCGAAAAACGCT
>CBFCWN010000026.1:0-40081 GCA_965601515.1 uncultured Myxococcales bacterium
CACACCTAGGCTTCAGGCGTCGTCAGCGAGGTCGCGATCATGTAGCAGAGCCAGAAGCCGACGAGCGGCCAAAGCTCGAAGTGAATGAGCGCGCCGAGAATCACGAGTGTGATGAGCCAAGCCACGGCCACCCCCTTTCCGAGCTGGTCGGCCATCGCAACGATTTGACGATACCACTATCGCTCACGATCCCAGTGTTTTCGGCGAGGATGGGCGATGGCGGCGTGGTACCGTCCGAGCGCTGATGCAAGCCACCTCTGCGGCGACCGACGTTGCGGTGACCTTTGGGGACGAGGGGGCGTCGCGGCCTCCGCGCCTCAGGGGCATGCCGCTTCTCGGCAATCTGCCGGAGTTCGCTCGCGATCCCATTCAGATGTTCATCCGCGGGTATCGCACTCACGGGCCGGTGTTCGAGGTTCGCTTCCTCGGTCGCAAGATGATCGTGTTCGCCGGCGCAGAGGGCCTTCGGTTTCTCTCGAAGGAGGGGCGCCAGCTCGTGAGCTCCGGCCCGATATGGAGCGACTTCATCTCGCTGTTTGGCGGCGAGCGCTCGCTGATCAGCGCAGACGGTGACTTCCACGCAGAGCTTCGCAAGCGCCTTCGACCCACGATGGCGCGCAGCACTCTCGAGAACCGCATCGTCGACGTGAAGGATGTATTTCTTCGGTGTCTCGAACGTTGGGACGGGCAAACCGTTCCCGTCGAGCGCTTCACGCGGGACCTCATCTTCCACGAGCTCGCGGTCTTGATGGACATGGCGGGGGTCGACCCGGACGAGTACTACGAAGACCTGATCCGCGTGATGCACGTTGCGCTAGAGGTCACCGTCGCGAAGCGGTGGCCCAAGGTCATGCTTCACGATCCCCGCTTTCGTCGCGCCATGCGCCACATCACGCAGATGGGGATCGACCTGTTTCGCACGATTGGCGACTCCAACCCCGACGACGGTTTGTTCCCCATTCTCCGCCGGTGTGTCGACGAAGGGCTGCTCGGCGAGCGCGACATCCCGTTGATGGCCATCACGCCGTACTTCGCAGGCATCGATACGGTCGCGGCCACCCTGAGCTTCGTCATCTCCGCCGTCTGTCGCAGGCCTGGGCTCCGAGCCGAGCTCCGAGCCGAGCTCGATGCTGCGAGACACGCGGAGACCGACGGCCGTCGCTGGCTCTCGCGGCTGATTCTTCATGACGCGGTCAAGCTCGAGGCGTCTCGGTGCTATCCGGTTACCTTGACCGTCGTTCGACACGCCGACAGGCCCTTCGTGTTCGCCGGCAAACAGATCTGCGAAGGGGACCAGCTGATGATCTCCATCGCGGCCCAAGGTCTCATGAAAGAGTACTTCGACGATCCCACGCGCTTCGACCCGTCTCGGTTTCTCGCACCCGACCCGGTGAAGCCCGAGCCCGGCGCGCTCAATCCATACGGCATGGGCCCCCACACCTGCCTCGGTGCCGCCCTCGCCGACGTTCAAGTCGTCGCGACCCTTGCGTGGCTCCTCGAGTACGCCGACATCGAGCTTCTCGAACCCAATCGGCCGCTCGAAATGAAGTTTAGTCCCTATCCGCTTCCGAAAGGCGACCACATCCGAATCCGAATGAGGCGACCATGACCCATCGCATCCTTCCCATCGCAGACGGCTTCTGGAACATCCGGGGGTCCTTCAAAGTAGGCGGTGTCGTCGACGTCGGCACACACGCGTCTCTCGCTAGACTCGGGAGCGGCAAGTTCGTGCTCCTCGACTCCTACACGCTGAGTAGCGAAGTCGAAGGCGAAGTGCGGTCGCTCACGAATGGCGGCGACGACATCGAGGCCATCCTCAACGTCCACCCGTTTCACACGATTCACGTTCGGTGGATGCACGAGCACTTCCCGAACGCCAAGCTCTTCGGGACCGCCCGCCATCTCGCACGGTTTACGGACCTTCCGTGGGAGCCACTTCGCGTCGAGGAGGCCGCTCTTCACGAGATGTTCTTGGATGATCTTGCGTTTCAGGTGCCGGTCGGCGTCGACTTCATCCCGAAGAACGAGAACATTCACTTTTCGTCCGTTCTCGTTCTCCACCGAGCCACCCAGACGATTCACGTGGACGATACGCTGATGTACGTGCGGCTTCCAAAGATCGCGAAGCGATTGGGTCGCGCGGACGTCTTCAGCTTTCACCCGACGCTTTCACAGGCACTCGAAAGGCGCGCCGGCGCCGCGGACGATTTCGAACGTTGGGCGAGCTCGCTCGCCGCAGAGTGGGGCGCCGCAAAAAACCTGTGCGCGGCTCATAGCGCCGCACTCACCGCGGACAAGAATCCGGGCGCGACGATCGAGGAACGCATCGTACAGGCGCTTGCGAAAGTGCGACCCACGCTTGGAAGGCACCGCCGAAAATACGGCTAGGACTTCGACATGAAGATCCCGGCGAGCTCGTCCTTGCGCTCTCGGGTCATCAGTCGCTGAGCTTCGTCGCGAATGTCCGCGCCCTTGTGGCAGACCAAATACACGGCTTCGGAGATCGGCATCTCGACCCCGTTGCGCTCCGCGAGCGTGTGGACCGCCGCTGCGGTCTTGTAGCCCTCGGCGACTGCCTTTTGGGAAGCGACAACCTCAGCCGCCGTCTTGCCGCTGGCGAGCTTCACGCCGAGCTGCCGGTTTCGGGACAGCTCTCCGTGGCATGTGAGCGTCAGGTCGCCCACGCCCGCGAGCCCGAGGAAGGTGAGCGGGTTTGCGCCGAGAGCGACGCCGAGGCGCGCGAGCTCCGCCAGGCCTCGCGTCATGACGGCGGCAAGTGCGGAAGCACCCATGTCTAGTCCGAAGGCGGCGCCGCACGCGACGGCGATGACGTTCTTCAGGGCTCCGCCAAGCTGCACGCCCGTGACATCGTCGCTCGCATATACGCGGAGCAAAGGCGAATGGAGGATCGTTTGCACTTTGCGCGCCGTCTCGATGTCCTGTGCGGCAAGACTCACATCGGCGGGGTGCCGGGTTGCCAAGTCCTTCGCGAAGCTCGGGCCGGACAGATAGGTCGTATGGAATGCATGGTTCGGCAACGTCTCTCCAATGACGTCGCTCATGAGCGCCAATGTGTCCTGCTCGATACCCTTTGCGGTGGAGGTGATCGCGGCTTCCAGCGGAATGTGAGGCTCGGCCTGCTTCGTGACGGACCGCATGAAGCTCGACGGCACGGCGAGCAGCACCAGGTCGGCACCGCTCAGAGCCTCGGCCATGTCGTTCGTGAACTCCATATCCGGCGGAATGGGAAAACCGGGGAGGTACGTACCGTTTTCGCCCGTCTCTTTGACCTGTTCAGGAAGGCCGTCGTCGAACGCCCACACCCGCACGCGGTGACCGAGAGAATGACTGTGAATCGCGAGCGAAGTCCCAAACGCACCCGCTCCAAGGACACTGACCTGAGTCATTCGGCGACGATACCGCGGCTGCTAGAGTGCACGCAATGACCACGCCGTATCAGCTCTACTATTGGCCGATGCTTCAGGGGCGAGGCGAGTTCGTTCGACTGGTTCTCGAGGAAGCAGGTGCGTCATACGTCGATGTCGCTCGGCTCCCTGAAGAGGAGGGCGGGGGCGTTGCTGCCATTCTCGAGTTCCTTCGGGGCGAGCGTGGCGGCCAGCCTCCCTACGCGCCTCCGATCCTCGTCGACGGGGAGCTCGTTCTGGCTCAGTCGGGCGCGATCTGCGCGTACTTGGCCGAGCGCCACGACCTCGCTCCAACGGACGTCAACGGCCGATGGGACGCGTTGCAGCTTCAACTGACCATCGCCGACGTTGCCGACGAGGCCCACGACACGCACCACCCGATCAGCTCTGCGCTTTACTTCGAGGAGCAGGAGGCGGAGGCCGTTCGTTCGGCGAAGCATTTCGTTGGTGAGCGAATTCCAGGGTATCTCGACTACTTCGAACGTGTCGCCAAGGCGAGCGGCGGGCCCTGGCTGATGGGCGAAAAGCTCACGTATCCCGACCTTTCGTTGTTCCAGCTCCTCGAGGGACTCCAGTACGCTTTTCCGAACGCGTTTCCCCGCGTGAGTGAACCGCACGCCCACATCCTCCGGATTCGAGACGCGGTTGCCGGACGACCCCGTATCGCAGCCTACCGGAAGTCAGATCGCCGAATTGCGTTCAACGAGCACGGCGTTTTTCGACACTACCCGGCACTCGACGGATAGAACGCTCCCGCTTTGTGCTCAAACCGGTTGTCAGCCGAAACACACGTCCTTAGACTCTCGGCATCGGGGCGTGGCGCGTGGCCCGCCCTCTGAACCCCGCCCGAAAGCGACCAGCTTCGGGCCGTTAGGAGAACAACATGCACCCAGGTTTCTATTATCGATGGAAGCGATCCCAGCAGGGACGCGACGAAGAGGCATCCGTGTCCGCATGCGGACAGGGAGGCTGGCGATCGCGTCGCGGTGAAGGCCGCAAGATGTACGCGAGTCGTCACGGTGGCGAGTTCGGAGTGCGAAGACCACTTCGCTACATGTCTCACCAGCTGGACCTCGACGACGAGCAGGTCGACACGCTCGCCGCGATTCTCAACGTGTTGAAGACCGAGCGAGCGCAGGCGCGTCTCGACGAGCGTCGCAGCATCGCGGGGATTGCAGACGCGGTCGAGGGGGAGACCTTCGATGCCGCAGCCGCGGACGACGCGATTCAACTTCGTGTGGCCGCGGCAGAGCGACTCAAGACGCAAGTCCTCGAGACGCTGCACAAGACCCATGAAATGCTCGACCCGGAACAGCGAAAGCGACTCGCCTACCTTCTTCGCTCGGGTCAGCTCACGATTTGAGCACGCCTCAGTACTGAAGCGTAAACGAAGCGGACGCCCACCACGTCCACACGCCGATCCTGCCTGGGCAGCCGGTGCGGACGACCTGATCTCGGGAACAGAGGACCTCAGAAGGGATCTCGCCGTTCGCGTCAGGGCTGGCGCCTGGTACTTGCTGACTCGTACCGATGTATTCCTCCCCAATCTTGGTGCCGCTGTATGAAATCAGTGTGCCAATGTCGAGCATGTACTTGTCTCTGACATTGGGGTTGTTTCGGTCCGCCCAATAGAATCCGAGGCCGGTCATCCCCGTCACGCTGATCCCGGGCGGCGGCGTGAAGTACTGTGCCCATGCCTCGGTGGCCGCGGAACGTGCGACGTTCAGGCCGCCACGCCAAGACATGAAGTCCGCCTTACGAAAGCGGTATTCCACGCCGTATTTGGCGCTCCACACGGTCTCCCAGCCAAAGCCCACCACGGTCGTCAGATCGAGGCCGCCGTCCGGGAGGCCCGCGATGACAGTCTGATTGAGGTTGCCCTGGTTGTCCGCGCCGTGGAACTGCAGACGGAGCTCGAACGCGTTGAGCAGATACGGGTTGGCTTGGAATGAGAGCCCGAACTGTAAGGCGTGCGGGATGTTCCAGTCGGCGACCGCATTGAGCGCGAGCGGGTTTCCGGTATCCGGATCGGTGAGAATCGATGTTTCGGTGGTGCCGGTAAGCTTAATCCGAGACCACATGCGGTACATGATGCCGATCGTGACCTTCTCGTGCGGCTTGATCGTGATGCCGAGGCGAGGGGACGGGAACCCGACGCCACTGAGGTCGTTCTTGACGCGCCCGTACGAGGGATCGCTGACCGCGGGATCATAACCGGGAAACGCCGCTCCTACATTCTGCCAAAGACTTGCGACCTGTTTCGAAAACGGCAGCCGAAGGGCCAAGCCAAGCCAGAACTTCTCGTGGATCTTGAACGAGGTGCCCACCGAGGCTTCGCCCACGAAGAAGGTGACGTCGAGGTCTTCTGGATTGGGGTTCGTGCATGTGTCTGGATTGTTGTCTGGAGTGTACGGCGGGTTGGTGCCCGGGGCGGCGGGATTGGGAGATAAGGGGGCGCCATCCAGACAGACGACATCGTTGAAGGAAGAGCCGTAGCCCGTCTCGATGACCAGTCCCGCGGCGAAAACGACGCGCGGCGCGATGCGACCGGCGATGAAGCCCGACGGAATGGGTCCAAACCCGACGCCGGACTTCCCCTCGGTATTCGGTCCCTGGATCGGCGCGATTTGGTTGGTGAAGATGCCCGTGAAGTTGAGCGTGAACCCGAGTTTGTTGATGCCTTCGAGGTTCGCGGGGTTGAGCACGAGCGCAGACGCTCGCTCCACGTACGTCGTGCCCGTGAGGCCCATCGAGATGCTACGGGTGTCGTACGCGGTGGGTTCGGGATTGGCGCTCGCAAGCGCCGGAGTCATGAGCGCGCTCGCAACGAGACAGCCGGCGATCAATCGCAACTTCATTGATTCTCTCCAATCGCTACGCAAAGCTCCGGGGACTAAACCACAGCAGAGGCCCAAAAATCTACGAAAGAAGCCAAAAAATGAACGAAGGTGCCCTGCGTGTGTTGGTGACGGGAGCAACGGGTCTGACGGGCTCACACACCGTCCGTGCGCTCCTCGTTGGCGGGCATGAAGTGTGTGCGCTCGTACGAAACCCCGAGAAAGCCGCCAGGGTTTTCGGCGACTCGTCTGACGCACTGCACCTCGTGCAGGGAGACATCACCGATCAAGAGTCCGTGCAACGCGCACTGCACGGATGTAACGCCGTGATTCATTGTGCAGCAGTCGTGGCCGTGGGGACTGCGGACGGAACTGAGGACCTTCTGGAGACGAACGTTGCAGGGGTGCGCAACGTCATTGGAGGTGCGATCGACCAGGGGCTCGAGCGCATCGTCCACGTGTCTTCCCTCGCGACGCTCTTTCGCGGAGACGGGACGACCCTTTCTGAAGACTCGGAGCCCCAGCCGTCCCAACATGCGTACGGTCAGTCGAAGACCGTCGCCGACCGGTATGTCCGAAAACGGCAAGGCGAGGGCCACCCCGTCAAGGTCGTCTACCCGGGCGCCATCGTGGGTCCGGACGACCCTGGCCTGTCCGAGTCGATGGTTGCACTCAAAGCGTTCGTCGAGGATTTCCTACCGCTGACGAGTGGGGGGATGCAGTTCGTCGACGCGCGCGACGTTGCGAACGCTCATCTCCGCATCCTCGAAGCCGAGCCGGGACAAGCGCGCTACCTCGTCTCTGGCACGTTCCTTCGCTGGCCCGAGGTCGCGTCGATCCTCGCCGATGCAAGCGGCCGGAGGCTTCGGGCGTGGCCGGTTCCCGCACCCGCGATTCGAGGAATCGGGCGGTTCCTAGACGCCGTGCGCAAGATACGACCGGTCGAGTTTCCGCTTACCGCGGAGGCCGCCGCGTACGTGACGAGGTGGGATCCCGTGCCCAACTCCGCCGCGCTCGGGCGGATGGGCGTTTCGTTCCGCGACGTTTCCGATACCCTGCGAGACGCGGTGCACTGGCTCCAGCGCGAAGGATACATCGCGTGAGTGGCATACCCGCACCGATGCGGGTAAGGCGCAGACAGAGGCGAACATGAAGGCAGCGATTCTTCGGCGCTATGGACCGACCAGCCAGGTCGAGGTTGGAACGATGGCGGCGCCCACGCGTCGAAGCGGTGAGCTCTTGATCCGAGTGCATGCGTCTTCCGTCAATCCCGCCGACGTCAAAGTGTGCACGGGAGGCGAGGGTGCGGGCTTCATGCACTCGAAACGCTTTCCGACGGCGTTCGGCTTCGACTTCAGCGGGGTTGTGGAGCAAGCCAGCGCCGCCGGGTCGAATCGGTTGAAGGGTGACGAGGTGTTTGGTCACCTGCCGTACTCGATGTCGACCCGGCAGGGCGCGTTCGCGGACTACATCGCGATTCCGCCGAGCCAGGTTGCCTTGAAGCCAGCCAACGTCTCCCATGAAGACGCCGCGTCGAGTGCGACCGCCGGCCTCACCGCACTTCAAGGACTGCGCGACAAGGGACAGTTGAAGTCCGGGCAGCGCGTGCTGATCAACGGCGCCTCGGGCGGGGTCGGAAGCTTCGCCGTGCAAATCGCAAAGCTGATGCGAGCCGAGGTGTGGGGAACGTCGAGCGCCGCCAAGGTGGATTTCGTTCGTTCGCTCGGGGCCGACGAGGTCATCGACTACAGGGAGACCCCCATCACCAAGCTCACCGCACTGTTCGACGTCATTTTGGATGCGGCTTCGATGTCGTCCTACGACCAGACCAAGCACCTCCTCACAAGGAGCGGTACCTACGTGACGCTACTGCCGACGGCGACGCTTCTCACGGGAATGCTGGCCAGCAGCCTCTCGCGCAGGCGATGCACGTTCGTGATGGTGAAGAGCCGCACCGCCGAGCTCGACCAGCTTGGCGCGTGGCTCTCCTCAGGTGAGCTCAAGGCGTCTGTAGAACGCACATTCGAGCTCGCCCAGATCGGTGCCGCGCTTGCGGAGCTCGAAGCGGGCAAGGTTCGTGGGAAGCTTGCCGTTCGCGTCAAGACCTAGCTCGGGTGGAACGTCGGCGGGAAGGTGCCGGAGTCGTCTGGGGTGTTTCGACTCGATTCCTCGCTTTGGGATTCCCCGTTTACGGAGGTACTCAAGCGCCCGATTCGTCGTCCGCAGAGGCCTCTTCGGCGCTCTCCTCGGAAGCCTTTTCGCCCTCGGCGGGCGCCTCTTCGGGCTCGGCCTGTTTGGCGGGCTCGGTGAGCTTGATGAGGCCTTCCGCGACCAAGATCTTCACCTTTTCGTCGCCGGTGATCCAGCTTCGATCGGTCTTTCGAATGCCATAGCGCCCGGAGCGCTTCTTGACGATTTGGTACTCTTCGGTCTCTTTCACGATCTCCATGCGCGACCGCCTACCACAGGCCGGCCAAGGGGGGTAGGAGAGGGGTATGAAAATGCAGCGCCTAAGGGATGGAACCGAGCTGCCCGCGCTTGGACTCGGTACGTGGAAGTCGGAACCCGGGCAGGTCTATCACGCGGTTCGCGCCGCTCTCGAGGTCGGCTACCGACACGTTGACTGCGCGGCGATCTATCAAAACGAAGAGGAAGTGGGTCGCGCACTCGAGGATGCGTTTGCGGCGGGTGACGCCACCCGTGAGGACGTGTGGATCACCAGCAAGCTTTGGAACGACGCCCACCTTCCCGAAGAAACAAGACCCGCCATCGAAACGAGCCTGCGAAAGTTGCGGCTCGAGTATCTCGATCTCTATCTCATCCACTGGCCCGTCGCGCTTCGGTCCGGCGTCGCGCTACCGAACGGCCCCGAGGACTTTCGCTCGCTGACGGAAGCTCCGCTCGAGGCAACTTGGGGAGCCATGCTCGCCCTCCGCGAGTCGGGGCTGACGCGACAGGCGGGGGTTTCGAACTTCAGCAAGGGCCAGATCGTTCGAGTACGCGATGCCACCGGGCAGGCGCCTGCCGTCAACCAGATCGAGCTCCACCCCTACCTTCAGCAGCCGCAGCTCCTAGCGGCTTGCGAAGACCTCGGCGTCGCAGTCACTGCCTACTCTCCGCTGGGGTCTCCCGATTCCGCCTCATTCCTCGGTCGAAAGGACGATGTCGTGCTTCTCGAGCACCCATCGATCGTGTCCATCGCGAAAGAGCATCAGGCGACTCCGGGCCAGGTGCTCATCGCTTGGGCGCTCGCTCGCGGGACGAGCGTCATTCCAAAGTCAGTGACGCCCAAACGCATCGCCGAGAACTTCGCCGCACAGGACCTCGAGCTTTCACTCTCCGACATGACTTCCATTGCGGCACTCGACCGTCACCAGCGCATGATCGACGGTCGCTTTTGGTTCCTCGGGGAGACGTATTCTCCAGAAACGCTCTGGGACGAAGCGTCACTCTAGGCGAACCGAGACGTTCTTCGTCTTCCCCGCTTCGACGTTCACAAACACGGTCTTCGGCGTTCCGTCGCCGAAAGGTCGAAGCGTGAGTCGATGGCGGCCGGCGGGCAGAGTGAGCTGTCGCGGCGTGCTGCCGAGCTTCTTCTTTCCGTTGTAGACCTCGGCCCACCCCCCGCGCGTCACGAGGTTGATCGTTCCGGGTCCGGCCTTCGCAGTGGCTCGGTGCGCTCGCTGTCGTTTGGGCGCGCTCTCTTTCACCTCAGGTTCAGGTTCCGCGGTGGGTGGTTCCGTCTCGGCCGGTGCGGCCGGCGTGGCCGGCATCGTTGGCACGACGGGCGCGGCCTCAACCGGGGCGACCTTCGGCGGTTCAGGTTTCGACGTCGGGTCGAGCTCCGGCTCGGAGTCGCCAACGCCGATCGCGATCGCGACGAGGAGCGCGAGCGATCCGACGATGCCGCCGATCACCCAGTTTTGCTTTGATTCGACGACGCGCATGGGGAGCGACGGCCGCTCCTGAAGGGCGGCTTGGGTCGCCGTCATCGTCGCGTCGATCTCGCCCGCTCTCGGGATCGCGGGGACCGGGTCCTGACCGAGCCGCGCAACGTCCATGAGCTGACTCTTTCGAGCTTCGCCCTGGGGGAAGACCTCTCCCATCCAGTCGGAAAGCTCGGCGGGCCCCACGATGTCAGCCTGGGTTCCGAGGTACTGCCGGAGCGCGCGCCCCATGTCTCGTGCCGTTTGCCAGCGCTCCGAGGGGTCTCGCATCAGCGCCTTCATCACGATGTCATCGAGCTCTTTCGGGACCTGCGACCGGTGCTTCGAGGGCGGCGTCAGGTCTTCGTAAAGGACCGCGTGAATCGTGTTGGCGGTCGTGTCCCGGCGAAACAAGCGACGAAGGGTCAGCATCTCCCAAAGCGCAACCCCCAGCGCCCACACGTCGACGCGGCGGTCGATGGGATTCGCCGTGAGCTGCTCGGGCGCCATGTACGCGAAGGTGCCTTTCACCTGCCCGGTCGCGGTGTGGTGCATGCGCTGCCGTGCGCTTGCGATCCCGAAGTCGACGACTTGAACCGATCCGTCGTACGTCACGAAGAGGTTTCTGGGAGAGACGTCGCGATGGACGACGTGGAGCGAGTCCCCGTTGACATCCTTGAGCTCGTGAGCGGCGTGAAGGCCTTCACACGCGTCTGCCACGATGGCGCCCATGCGCGGCGGAAGCATGGGGTGGCGTCGCTGCGACTGATCGCGCGCGACTTTGCCGCACAGCCGCGACAGCGGTTCACCAACGAGATACTCCATCGCGATGTAGTACTCCCCGTCGGCCTGCCCGAAGTCGAACACGCTGCAGACGTTCGGGTGCGTGATTCGCGACGCGATCTTCGCCTCGTCGAGGAACATCTCGATGTACTTTTGTTCCTTCGCGAGATGCCGGTGGATTCGCTTGAGGGCCACGAGCTTCTCGAAGCCCGACGCGCCGTGCACGCGCGCCAAATACACCGTGGCCATCCCGCCCGCTGCGAGCTCGAAGCAGAGCTCGTACCGGCCGATCCGCTCGGGCGCGGTCCGCTCCGGCGGAATGGACTCATCCGCCGGCGGCAGCGCCTCGATGGGAGGCAGCTCTGTGGCCGCCTCTTCGGAACCAGATGACACGTGTTTCCCCCTTCCAAGCGTAGCCAAGATCACAATAGCAGTGCCACCGTAATCTTTGATTAAATATGTAATTTGCGCTAGCTTGGGAGAGACGGAGACATGAGGTTTTCGCTTGGAATTGCAGTGATTTTCGCTTCCTTGGCGGTCGCGCCGGGGCCCGCGTCCGCCCACCCGATGCTCGACCGAGGTGTGCAGGCCTATGAAGAGGCCGACTTCGATCGGGCCCTTCATACGTTTGATACCGCGGTCCGAAACGCGGACCTGAGCGTCGAAGAGCTGCTCCGCCTCTTCGAAATGCGCGCCCTCGTGCACCATGCGCTGGGGGAGGAGGCCTCGATGCGCGCCGATCTCGAGCGGCTCGTCGCCGTTCGATCCACGTACCGGCTCAGCCGTTTGGCTCCGCCTTCCGTCCGCGAGGTCTACTTGGACATCGTCGACGCGAAGACGCCGGCGAACAGTGTCGAGCTGCGCATCGAGGAAAGGGAGCTCGATGGCCAATCGCTCATGGTCGCCCAGGTCCTCCGTGTGCCGCCGGGCCTAGTCGACCACACCACGCTGCAGTGCACCGTCGATAACGGAGCGCGGACGGTCTCCCGAACGTCTCAGGGGACGAGCGCCAGCGTGAGACTGCCGGACTCGGGCATTCACAATGGATGCTCTGCGACGGCGCGTACCCGCCAAGGCGGAGTCCTCTTCAGCTCGACGCTCAACGGCCGAATGCCTTTGGTTCCGTCCGCCGCCAACGGGCGATTCTCGATGCCCAAGTACAAGAGGGGCGACGAGGCCGCAGCGAAGAAAAAGAAGAAATGGCCGTGGATTGTCGCCGTGTCGGCGGTGGTCGTTGCGGGCGGAGTGACCGCAGGCGTCCTCCTGTCGCAGCGTGCGAACGACAGTGGCCAACAGTCGGGCGCGGTCACCGTCAACTGGTAGCCCGGCGCGGAGCGGAGCCAGCTTTCGAGTCTTGCTCGTCTTTTGGGTGCGACGATACCCCACTTCTCGGGGTGCGGCCCGTCACCGGGTGGATTACCATCGCGGTGTGTCTGAGGGTACCGACGCGCGCATCTATCGCAAGGACTACTCGCCCCCCGAATACCTGGTCGACACCGTCGATCTCTCCTTCCAGCTCGACCCCGCCGATACTCGCGTCGAGACGACCATGAGGCTTCGGAAGAATCCGTCGTCCGAGGTCGCAGGACCGTCACTCTCGCTACACGGCGCCGAGCTCGAGCTGCTGTCCGTCTACGTCGACGGAGCTCGCCTCGAGCCGAGTCGATACGAGGCGCACCCTGAGGGGCTGCGCATCCACGACGTTCCCGACGAGTTCGAACTTCGCACCGAGGTGTCCATTCGACCCGAACGCAACACCAAGCTCATGGGTCTCTACACCTCCAACGGTGCCTTCTGCACTCAGTGCGAGGCCGAAGGGTTCCGTCGGATCACGTATTCGCTCGATCGCCCCGACGTCATGTCGCGCTACACCACTCGCATCGAAGCGGACCGCAAGGCGTACCCCGTCTTGCTCTCCAACGGCAACCGCGTGGAGCAGGGCGAGCTCGAGGGCGGACGCCACTTCGTGCGCTGGGAGGATCCGTACCGCAAGCCGAGCTACCTCTTCGCGCTCGTGGCCGGGAATCTCGTGTGCCACCGAGGTTCGTTCACCACCGCGTCGGGCCGTGAGGTCGCACTCGAAATCTGGGTCGAGCCCGCCAACGCCGACAAGTGTGAGCACGCGCTCGCTTCCTTGAAAGCCGCCATGAAGTGGGATGAGGAAACGTACGGGCTCGAGTACGACCTCGACATCTACATGATCGTCGCCGTCGACGACTTCAACATGGGTGCCATGGAAAACAAGGGGCTCAACGTCTTCAACTCGAAGTACGTGTTGGCCAAACCCTCCACGGCGACCGACGACGACTACGAGGGCATCGAGAGCGTCGTTGCCCACGAGTACTTCCACAACTGGACGGGCAATCGCGTGACCTGCCGCGACTGGTTCCAGCTGACTCTCAAGGAGGGGCTCACGGTCTTTCGCGATCAAGAGTTCTCCTCGGACATGAACTCCCGCGCGGTCCAGCGAATCAAAGACGTCACGCGGCTCCGCACCGCACAGTTTGCCGAAGACGCTGGCCCGCTCGCGCACCCGATTCGGCCCGAGTCCTACGTCGAGATGAACAATTTCTACACTGCGACGGTGTACGAGAAGGGCGCAGAGGTCGTTCGCCTCTATCAAACGCTCTTCGGGAAAGACGGCTTTCGTAAAGGGCTGCGTCACTACCTCTCGACGCACGACGGCTCGGCGGCGACGTGCGACGATTTCCGACAAGCGATGGCGGAGGCCAATCACGCCGACCTGTCGCGCCTCGAGCGTTGGTACTCTCAAGCGGGAACGCCGACCGTTCGCGCGCGTGGCGTGTGGGAAGAGTCGTCTCAACGCTATTCGCTCACGCTTGCTCAGTCACAGCGCGAGATTCCCGATGCGCCGCCTCCTCTCCCGCTTCCGATTCCAGTCCGAGTGGGCCTCCTCGGCTCCGACGGGCGCGAAGTTCCGAATACGGCACGGACCTTGGAGCTCGTTGAGCAAGAGCAGACGTTTACGTTTGACGACGTGCCGGGGCCCCCGGTTCTATCCATCGCACGAGGGTTCTCTGCCCCCATTCGCGTCGACATGGAACGCGCGCCGGGGGAGCTCGCCTTTTTGCTTGCACACGACCCTGATTCGTTCAGCCGATGGGAGGCAGGACAAGAGCTCGCCAAACGCATCTTGCTCCGCCTCGTAGGCGAGGCGCGGGCAGGGCGAGCGCTCGAAGTCGAACCGCTCGTCGTCGACGCGTTCCGCAAAGTTCTTCTCGACGAGGGGCTCGATGGCTCGATCAAATCGCTGACTCTGAGTCTCCCTTCCGAAGAGTTGATCTCTCAAGAGCTCGATTCGGTCGACCCGGCGGCCGTACACGAAGCTCGCCGCGCGCTCGAGCGGCGACTAGGCGTCGCGCTCGAAGCCGAATGGCAGTCCGTGTATGAACGCCACTCCGCCGGCTCCGAAGCCATTACTAAAGCTGAAGTCGACCGGCGCCGTATCAAGAACCGCGCGCTTCGTTATCTGGTCGCCACCGAAAGCCGCTCCGCGATCGAACGGGCAGCCTCTCAGTTCCGGAAAGCGACCGGAATGACCGACTACGAAGCCGCCTTTGCCTGTCTCATCAACCTCGACACGCCCGAAACGGTCGATGCCGTCGACGCGTTCTACGAACGTTGGAAAGACGAGCCCCTCGTGCTCGACAAGTGGTTTCGAATGCAGGCGATGTCCTCGGCGCCGAACGCGTTCGAACGTGTCGTCGAACTGTCCAAGCACCCGAGCTTCAAGCTCACGAACCCGAACCGCGCGCGATCGCTCCTCTACGCATTCGCCGCTGGGAATCCCACGGGTTTCCACCGTGCCGACGGCGCGGGCTATCGTTTCGTCGCCGACTACGTGCTCGAGCTCGACGCGATCAACCCGCAAGTTGCCTCGCGCATCGTCTCTTGCTTCAACCAGTGGAAACGCTACGAGCCGGGCCGCCAGGCACTCATGCGCGTAGAGCTTCAGCGTATTGCAGGCACCGAGCCGCTTTCCAAAGACGTCCGGGAGATCGTCGAGCGTTCGCTCGAGGGGTGAATGATGGCGTCGGACTCGATGATTCTCACCGTTGCGAATCGACTACGCGAACACGCGCCGTTCGATCGACTCGACAAGGACCTCCTCAAGCGGGTCGCGAGCGACATTCGTATTCGCTACCTCGAGCCGGACGAAGTCGTGTTCGAGGCGGGGTCCGAACCCAAGGGTGAATTCTACGTGGTCGTCAAGGGGCAGGTCGCCATCACCCTCGAAGAGGAGGGAGCGACGACCCTCGTCGACATCTGCGACGGAGGCGACGTCTTCGGCGTGCGCGCGCTCCTCGCGGGCCGCGCCTACCTCGCCACGGCGACCGCGAAGGAAGACACGCTGCTTTACGTGCTGCCCAAGTCGCAGCTCGATTCACTTCTGCAGGAGGACCCTGGTGTCGCGATGTATTTCGCGGCAGGCTTCGCAGCGGACCCGCCTCAGGCGAAGGATGCGAATCGCCTCGTCGCGGTGAGGGAAGCCCGCCGCCACGAAAAGCGCGAGCGTCCAACCACCGACAGGCGTCGCGTCGAACCCGCGCGCGATGTGCTCACCTGCCAGCCGGGCACGTCGATTCGGGAAGCGGCGTCGATGATGGGGCGTCGCAACGTCGGCTCCATTCTCATCGTCGACGACGAGCAAAAACCGCTCGGCATCGTCACCGACTCCGACCTTCGCACGAAGGTGGTTGCTGCAGGTCTCGACGTGGAGACCGACATCGCGGACATCATGAGCTCGCCCGTGCTCACCGTGGACGACAAGGCAACGCTCTCGTCGATGATCGCGACTGTGATGCGAAAGCACCTCCACCACTTTGCTGTCACTGAGGATGGCACCCCGCACACCCGGGTAACCGGTATCGTCTCGGAACACGACATCCTCAAGACGCAGGGCAGTCATCCGACGGTCATTTTGTCCGAGCTCTCACGGGCGAAGAGCCGAGGTCAACTTCGCGCGCTTCGCGACCAGGCGGAAGACCTCCTACGGCAGAACCTCGAAGACGAGGTCGGGATGGGCTTCCTATCGAACATGATCTCCGAGATCAACGACACGTTGATCCGCCGCGCCATTCGACTCTCGCTCGATGAGATGCCGGAGCCTCCTGTGCCGTTCTGCTGGCTCGCTCTTGGGAGCGAGGGGCGCGAGGAGCAGCTCCTTCGCACCGACCAAGACAACGCGATTCTGTACGGAGATCCTGAGGACGACAGCGAGGGCGTGAGCAAGTACTTCCTCGAGCTCGGCGAACGGGTCGTCGAGGCGCTGGTCGAGGCCGGCTTTCATCGGTGTCCTGGCGACGTGATGGCCAGCAACCCGAAGTGGAACCAGTCGCTGTCCGGGTGGAAGGGGCATTTCCGTGAGTGGGTGCAGGAACCCGAGAACATCGCGGTGATGCACACCAACATCTTCTTCGACTTTCGTCCGGTCTGGGGAGACACCCAGCTCGCGTCGACCCTCAAGAAGTACATCTTTGAGCTCATCGACGCGAACCAGATGTTTCTCGCGTTCCTGGCACGCAGCGCCGTTCAGAACCCGCCGCCATTGAGCTTCTTTCGAAACGTGGTCGTCGAACGGAGTGGCGAGCATGAGGACGCCTTCGACATCAAGGCGAGGGCGATGACACCCTTGGCGGACGCGGCACGGATACTCATCTACGATTTCGGGATTGAGCTCTACGGCAGCACCGCAGAACGATGGCAGGCCATCGCGCAGGCCAATGACAATCTCTCCCGTCTCGCCGGCGAGGCAGCCATGGCCTACGAAATCCTGATGCGTATCCGCGCCATCGAAGGGCTTTCGAGGGGCAACTCCGGTCGTTACGTCCGCATCAAGGAACTCAACAAGCTCGAGCGCCAAACGCTCAAAAACACGTTTTCGGTGGTCAAAGACGTTCAGCTCATGTTGACGTCTCGGTACAGAACGGATTTCCTTCGTTGAGCCGGTCGTGCTGAACCGAATCCTCAAACGGTTGCTGCCCAACAAGGACGCCACTGCCCGCGACGAGTCGTGCCCCGCGCCGTTGCGCGAGTACATGTTGCTTCGACGCAAGCCCGACAAAGCCGCTCCGCTCCACGAAATCCGTTTCGTGGTATTTGACACGGAGACGAGCGGCCTCGACTTGTCGAAGAATACGCTGCTGTCCATCGCGGGCATCGGGGTCCGCAACCTCGAGGTTCGAATGGACGACGCGTTCGATGCGGTGTGCGAGCAGACGGACGTCGGTGGCGCACAGGCTGCGATGGTACACGGTTTGATCTCGGGAGACCTCGTGGATGGGGTCAGCGAGCTCGAGGCGGCGTCGAATTTTCTCCGTTTCGTGGGCGATTCGGTTCTCGTCGCGCACCACGTGGCGTTCGACGTTCGGATGCTGCAGAAGGCGATCGCTCCATGCGCGGGCGCGAAGGTCTGGTCGCCCGTGGTCGACACGGCACACCTTGCCAAGCGAGTCGAGGTGGGTTTGATGTCGTCCGGTGCAGCCCACGGGGCTGACGACCGAGAAGCGTACCGGCTCGATCAACTCGTCGAGCGATACAACATCGAAGTGCCCGAGCGTCACACGGCAGGCGGAGACGCACTCGCGACCGCTCTGCTCTTCCAGAGACTCTTGAAGAAGGCCGAACGACGGGGCATCTCGACGCTCGGAGAGCTGTTGCGCTAGGCTTCGGCTTCGAGCTCTTCGAGCGCGTCGTCGAGGTAGTCGATGAGTCGCTGCGCGCTCGGCACCGAACGCCGGCAGGCGACGATGCCGAAGTCGAGGCTATCGTTGATGCTGGTGACCGTGATGTTGAGCGCCTGGCCATGTGTCACGATAGAAAGCGGGTACATGCCGAGAAGCTCGGCGCCGTTCCAGTAGAGCTTTTCGCGGGGCCCCGGGACGTTCGACACGGTGACGTTGAACGTCGGTCGCGTCCGCCCTGACACCCGCAGCAGGTGCGGCACCAAGACGGGCAGGGCGACCACGCTCGTGAAGATGGGAATCTCCGAGGATTCCATGCCGCCCAACAGGCGCTTGGCTTCTCCCATGGAGCGCTGGATCGCTCGGAGGCGTCCGATCTCCGTGTCGATCTCCGTCGCCAAACTCGCGAACACCACCGAGAACGAGTTGCCCTCGATGTCTGCGTCGGCCGGTCGGAATGAGACCGGCGTCATCGCGGTGAGCGGTTCCTCCGGGAGCGCGTCGCGTTCGATGAGGTAGCGCCGGAGGGCTCCGCCCGAGATGGTGAGAACGATGTCGTTGACCGTGGCTTGCAGTCGTTTGGCGAGTGCCTTGATGCGCGTGAGCGACCACGACTGCGCCACGAAACGCCTCGAGCCCGACACTCGACCGTTGAGGATGGTGAGAGGGGTCTGAAACGGTGCGATCATCCCGTGCTTATCTCGATGACGAACCGCTGCGGCAAACTTCAAAACGCCACCCATCGCGCCCGCGGTGGCGCTGACCATGGCCTTCGGATCGACCTTGGTGGAGGGAGGGAGATGGGGACGTTCGAGATTCCATGGTGCCGGCATGTCCCGCTTGTCGGGATTCGAGCTCAGGCAGGCGCGGAGCATGCGCATCGCACCCACGCCGTCGATCATCGAATGGTGCGTCTTGACGTACAGCGCGAACCTGTCGCCCTCGACGCCTTCGATGATGTGGGCCTCCCACAGAGGGCGGTCACGATGAAGGCGCGTCGCGTGGAGTCGCGACACCAGCCGGAACATCTCTCGATAGCGACCGGGCTTCGGGAGCGCGGAGTGTCGTATGTGATAGTGCGTATCGAGGTGTCGGTCCTGTACCCAGTGCGGCAGGCCGAGGCGGCGCAGAGGCCATACCAGCTTCTGGTTGAAGGGGTATTGCACGGCATCCGGGTCGTCGTTGGCCGAAAGCGTCTCGTGGAGCCACTCCTCGTGGACGCCCTCCGGGTACTTGAAAAGCATCAAGCCTCCGGTATGCATCGGCATCTGGCGGTCCTCCGCCAGAAGGAAACTGGTGTCCACGGTTCCTAAAGGTTTCATGAGAGACACAGAAGTATCTCAGGCTTGGGGCTTTTGGTAGCCTCCGCGGCACCACTGAAGGAAGGAATCCAAAATGAGGGGAATTGCGAAGTACTTCGTCATTGTGTCAGCGCTTCTTGCGCTCGCGCTCACTGGCGCTTGCAAGGGTGACTCGGCAGCGAAGGGGGCGGCTACCTCAGGTGCCGAAGCCGGTGCGAAGACCGGTGCCGAAGCCGGCATGGAGGCCGGCAAGTCGGGCGGCGTCAAGGAAGGCGCCAAAGAAGGCGGCACCGAGGGCGGCAAGGCCGCTGCCTCCGAAATAGTCAACTAGCCTTGCCCCCACACGCGTCGCGCGTTCGAAGACCGGTCGTGTTCTACAGCACGAACGGGATGAGCGCGCGGCGCTCTGGTGGGTAATCCGGGAACTTCTCACGGTACCACGCATGTGTTTGGAAGGCGCGTGGAACGAGATTTCCGATGGTGATCAGCAAGATGAAGGTCGCGCCGAGCGACCACGTCGCGATTGCGAAGCCGGCAAACGCCGTGATCTCCGTCAGGTAAGACGGATTGGTGACGAAGCGAAACAGGCCACCGCGCGGGATTCGGTACACCTTTTCGCCGCGCTCGATTTCGTCCTTGCTCCTGAGGTTCCGGATGATGGAATCGGAGTAGATGTTGAGCACGTACGACGTGTAGTAGATCACGATGCCGATCAAGAAGCGGGGGTCGGTGAACCAGTCGGGCGTGAAGTGCGTGCCAAGGTCACTGATGTACGCCGCGTTGAGGTAGCCGTGTAGCGTCGTCACGAGCCACCCGCTGGCCACGATCATGAGGCTGAACGATGCCTTGGAACCCTTCGGGCATCGGATCAGGTACGGGAACACGAAGCCGCGATTGCCATAGTGAATGAGCCAGACCGCAAGAAAGAAGAGCGGTACGATCTCGAAGCGGTTCCGTCCTTGGAAGTAGAAGTAGACGAAGCTCAGCGTCGCGGGCAGCTCCATCAGGAACCAGCCAAGCCGCGGGTTGAGGGCAATGCCCCAGCTGTCGGACGCGAAGCGACCGTAAGGGCTCTTCATGAACGCCGCGCCGATGAACACGAGCACGACCAATCCGTAGGAGAGCGTCAGGACCGAGTCGTACGTCGGGTCCCCTGTGTACCAGGTCATGGGCCAGGTCATGGGCGGGAGCGTACCTGAGAACGCTGCTGGTGCTCGGCGATCTTTGCCTCGAGCTGGTACTGCGCCCACGCGAAGGCATCGCTCCGCTTTGCGAATACCTGGTTCGGGAACTTCGGTGGCGACAGCCAGAACACCGCGGTCACCAAGCCGCGGATCCACCCGCTCGGCACCACGAGCGCGGAGCCGGCGTTCCACTCGACGTCATGCGGCTCGAAGCGCTTGAGGTGGTCGGCGAACATCCGACGCTGCGTGGCGGTGGCCTTCGAGATGTTCGACAGCTCGACGACCCACGCGACGGGATAATTCGCGCGGGCGGCCCACTCCTCACGAGCCTTGGCAAAGGCAACGAGCTCGTCGTCGGTGGCCTTTGGAGGGAAGGTCCACTCGTAGATCGGCATGTTCGAGTGCTGCACCCACGGGTGATCGATCTCGATGTACCGCGACTCCGGCGCCGTGCTCGTGTCCGCCATATCCCCGCGCCCAAGATACCATAGGTCCGATCGAATGGGGCTTGCCGCGAACCGGCGTCAGCTCCGGCTCAGAAGCTGCCGGCTGATGATGATGCGCTGCACGTCGGATGTGCCTTCGTAGATCTGCGCGACGCGTACATCTCGGTAGATCTTCTCGACCGGCAGCTCGCGAGAATACCCGTAACCGCCGAACACTTGGATCGCGTCTGAGCAGATACGCTCTGCGGCTTCAGACGCGAAGAGCTTCGCCATGCACGCCTCTTCGAGACACGGCATGCCCGCATCTCGGAGCGCAGCGGCATCGAGCACCATGGTCTCCGCCGCGTGAAGCTGCGTCGCCATGTCAGCGAGACGAAACGCGACGGCTTGATGCTCGGCCAGCGTCTTTCCGAACGACGTCCGCTCTTTCGCGTAGGCGGTTGCGTGACGAAGTGCCGCTCGTGCCATGCCCACGCATTGCGCGGCGATGCCGATACGGCCGGCTTCGAGGTTCGCAAGGGCGATGCGATACCCGTCGCCTTCGTTTCCGATGAGGTGGTCCTCGGGGATCTCGACGCCGTCGAAGCTCAGCTGGGCCGTGTCCGATGCCTCCTGGCCCATTTTGTGTTCGAGCCCCGAGACGCTCAGGCCCGGGGCGCCGGCCGGCACGAGGAACGCGCTCATGCCTCGTTTCCCGGCGCTTGGGTCGGTCACGGCGAAGACGATGATCGCACCCGCGATTCGACCGGACGTGATGAACTGCTTGGTCCCCGTGATCGAATAGCCGCCCTTCGTGCGGACCGCTTTCGCTTGAATGCTTGCAGCATCGGAGCCGGCCTCCGGCTCGGTGAGTGCAAACGCGCCGATCATCTCGCCGGCGGCGAGGGGCTCGAGATAGGTCTTTCGCAGGTATTCGCTGCCCACCGACTCGAGAATCGCGCACACGGGGGCGTTGTTGACGCTCATGATCGTCGACACCGCACCATCCCCCGCGGCCACTTCGATGAGGGCGAGCGCGTAGGATACGTAGTCGAGTCCGGCGCCCCGATACCGCTCCGGAACCGTCATGCCCATGAAGCCGAGCTTGCCCATCTCGCGAAGCACCTCTGGATCGACAGCCCCGTCGGCCTCCCACTTGCGGCTGAGAGGGGCGAGCCGCTCTTCGGCGAAGCGTGCCGCGGAGTCGCGAATCATCGCTTGCTGTTCGCTAAGAATCATCTTCTGTGGAAATAGAACACCGCGAAGCGCCGCGCTAGCCCTCAGAGGCTTTCGTAGTACTGGCGCGCTTCGATCGCCATGCGGCGCAGGCCTTCGCGCGTGTCGATACTCGGCACGTAGCCGAGGTGGTGCCGAGCTCGGTCGATCCGAAAATAGTGGTCGATGTCGCAGAGCTTTACGTTGGCTTCGGTGAACACCGGTTTCGGCACGCCGAACGCCTGGTAGGCCCTTTCGAACAGTGTGCCCGCCGCACGTGCCACCGCGTCCGGGACACGAATCAGCGGGACATCGAGCCCCATGTTCTTCGTGAGCTCGATGCTGAACTCGCCCGCGTTGATCGGGGTTCCGTCGCTGACGAAGTACGCGCTTCCGCAGACCGGCGATCCTTCGACGAGCCGCTCTGCAGCACGGAGCTCGGCATCCACGAGGTTGTCGATGTAGACGTAGTCGAGTTTGGCTCGGCCGTCGCCGAACACCACGAGCGGGATGCCGACTTTGAGGGCCCGCACCAGCCGCCCGTAGGTGAATCGCTCACCCGGCCCGTAGATGCCACCGGGGCGAATCGCACACGTGAGAAGGTTGTCTTCACCGTTGGCGGCGAGCACCGCCCGCTCGGCCATCACTTTCGTTCGCGTGTAGGAGTCGGGAGAGTTGCTGTAGGGGGCGGACTCGTCGCGGCCGGCCGCATCCATACAAAACGACGCCACGATCGAGCTCGTGTACACGAATCTGCGGACGCCACGGGACCGGGCGATGCGAAGGATGTTTTCCGTCCCTCCAACGTTGATCGATTCGATTCGCTCGATGACGTTGCGGCGCGCATGGGTGAACGCCTCGATGACTGCAGCGGTGTGGAACACGGTGTCGATGTCTTCACACGCCCGCGTGACGTCACTTGCGTTGCGAACGTCCCCACGGATCCATCGCACGCCGTCGCGCGGGCCGGGGCTCGGTGCCGTATCGAGCACCGTCACCGGACAGTCTTTTTCGCGCAGCGCGTCGACGATGTGTCGCCCGAGATACCCGGCGCCTCCGGTGACGAGGCAGGGTTTGGCGTCGATCGGAAGCATGTCGTTCATGGACGTCGACGGCCCGTCGGAAGCGTTATGTGACCCAGGTTACAAAAGCCCTGGAGCAGCCAAAAACGGGCCGAGAAAAACCGAGATACACCGAGATTCGCTCGTTGACGAGCCTACCCCCTTTCGAAGTAGACTAAGTGCGCTGCCAAGCAGCCGTGCTCGTTCCCCCAAACCCCTGTGAGCACGTCCCGAGGAACCCGATGACGAATCGCACTCTGCTCCAAGCCGTTGCTTGGTCTCTCGCGCTCACCCTGTTGTCGACTGGTTGCGGGTCCAGCGGTTCGACCGACGAAAAGTGCGCAACCGCGCTCCGCATCAACCTGGAAGTGGGCGACGGCATAACCATCGATCAGGTCGCGTACGAGATTACCGGCAACGACATGGAGCCGATGAGCGGCGTGATCGACACGAGCGCACCCGGTTCGACGGCGTCGTTCGAGCAGTTCGGCATTCCCCCGGGTGAAGGCTACCTCGTCACCATGGTGGCGACTTCGTCAGACGGCTCCGTCACATGTGGCGGCGCATCGGAGTTCGACGTTGGGTCGGGCGGCACCACTGAGGTCGACGTGATCCTGAACTGCGAGCTAAGCCCTCAGTTCGGCGGCGTCCGCGTCAACGGCAAGCTCAACGTGTGCGCGGAGCTCGAGAAGGTCATCGTCGCTCCGCTTCAGACGTCCACCGGTTTTGCGCTCGAGGTGAGCGCGATCGGGAGCGACACCGAGGACGACGACATCGAGTACAGCTGGAGCTCGACGGCCGGAACGTTCGCGGACCCGACCTCGCCCGATACGATTTACACCTGCAATACCGTTGCGGCCGAAGAGATCACGGTCGAAGTCTCCGATGACGGCTTCGAGTACTGCGACGCCAGCTGGACCGTTCCCGTGAACTGTGTGGACGGCAGCGGCGGAACCGGAGGTTCCGGTGGCGGCACCGGCGGCAGTGGCGGCACGGCGGGCAGCGGCGGCACGGCCGGCACCGGCGGTAGCGGCGGCGGCACCGGCGGTAGCGGCGGCACCGGCGGCTCGGGTGGTAGCGGCGGCACCGGCGGCTCGGGCGGAAGCGGCGGCACCGGTGGAAGCGGCGGCGGCACCGGCGGCTCGGGTGGTAGCGGCGGCAGCGGCGGTACCGGTGGCAGCGCCGGCGGACCGGTCGTTCCCGCGGAGTGCCTCGTGACCCTGTCCGTTCGCTGAGCGGCAAGTCGTCTAGCCACTCGGACATTCGTGTCGGGGCTCGAGGTTGCCGGCGCGATCGCGCATCGGCGCGACTTCCACGCATTTTCAGGTGATCCGCGTGCGCACATGCGCTGGCATGCGACGTGTACCTACCTAAATCGACCAGGAAATGGATCACACGATCGGGACTAGGCAGACTTTTGCGAATGAACCATTCGATCACTCTTAGCTTCCTTGCCGCGGGACTCATTCTCGCCGCAAAGCCCGTGCACGCCGCGGGCGAGATCGACGTTCAGACGATGCAGATCGCAGAGGAAGGATCGTCGATCTCGTCCGGCCGGGCGGTTGGAGTGCTTGATCACCCACTCGAAGCCGTGCTCCCCGTCGTGCTCGACTACGACAACTACGTTCACTTCATGCCGAACTTCACGAAGTCGAAGGTTCTGGCGAAGCGCGGGAGCCGAGCGATGGTCTACATGGAGGTCAGCGTCGCGTCAGGCACGTTTACTCTGTGGGGGCAGCTCAAGCTCTCCGAAGGTTCGCCCGACGGAAAGACGCGCGTCGTCGAGGCGCGACTTCTCGACGGCAACATCGACGCGTTCAGCGCGCGTTGGCGCCTCACGCCGGTCGGCGACGGGTCTCGCACCGAAGTCGAGTTCGAGCTCTACGTCGACCCGGACATGCCGCTTCCTGCCTCCGTCTTCAGCAAAGAAAACGAAAGGGCGGCCGGAAATACCGTGCGCGCCCTCCGTTCACGTGTGGTCGAAACCTCGACCCAGTCTTGACGGCTTACTCCGCAGCAACTGCCACAGGCGCCAATTCCCCGTCGCGACCGTGCGGCGCGTCGAAGTCGACCACCGGTCCCAAGGGCACGATTCGGGTCGGATTGATGCTGTCGTGGCTGCCGTAGTAGTGGTGCTTGATGTGGTGCATGTTCACCGTGCCCCTCACACCGGGCACTTGGTACAGCTCGCGTGTGTACGCCCACAGGTTCGGGTAGTCCGCGATGCGTCGCAGGTTGGTTTTGAAGTGACCCACGTACACCGAGTCGAATCGCACGAGGGTCGTGAAGAGTCGCCAGTCGGCTTCGGTGATCTCGTCCCCGACCAGATAGCGGCTCTTGGAGAGGCGTTCCTCGAGCCAGTCGAGCGTATCGAACAGCGTGACGAACGCCTCTTCGTACGCTTCCTGCGTCGTTGCGAATCCGCACTTATACACGCCGTTGTTGAGAGTGTGGTAGACGCGGTCGTTCACGGAGTCGATCTCCTCGCGAAACTCCTCCGGGTAGAAGTCGCCGGGCTTCGCCCCGAGGTGGTCGAACGCGCTGTTGAACATGCGAATGATCTCGGACGACTCGTTGCTCACGATGGTGTGAGTCTTCTTGTCCCAAAGCACGGGCACCGTGACGCGGCCCGTGAACTTGGGGTCGGCCGCGGTGTACACCTGATGCAGGAACTCCGCGTCGTGGATGGGGTCCGGAATGACGCCGTCTCCCTCATGGAAGGTCCAGCCGTGGGCCCCCATGAAGTGGTTCACCACGGACACGCTAATCATGTCTTCGAGCCCCTTGAGCTTCCGAAAGATCAGAGTGCGATGCGCCCATGGGCACGCGTACGAAACGTAGAGGTGGTAGCGCCCGGCCTCCGCGGGAAACGCTTTGCCGCTCGGCGCGTTGGCGCCGTCAGGAGTGATCCAGTTCCTGAACGCCGCGTCCATGCGAACGAATTTGCCGCCCGTCTTCTTCGTGTCGTACCAAACGTCGTGCCAAGTGCCGTCGATGAGCTTCCCCATGGGTTTCCTTTCCGTTGATTAGAGCAAGTGGCCCATGCGTCCGCTCTGGTAGTCGCGAAACGCTTGGACAATTTCTTCACGCGTGTTCATGACGAACGGCCCGTACGCGAACACGGGTTCGTTGAGCGGTTCGCCTGCCAGGACGAGCGCTCGGGTGCCTGGTGCCGCGTGGAGCTGAATCACACCGTCTTCTTCTCGGGCGAAGACGCCAAAGTGTCGCGATGGAATTGGCGTCTCCTCCGGTCCCGCGCTCACGTCGCCTTCGAGAGGGAAGACGAGGGTGGTCCACCCTTTCGGGAGTTGGACCTCGGCGGTGCCGTTCTCGTGGAACCGTAGGTCGAACACGGTGATCGGCGTGTGCGTGTTTGCAGGGCCCCGGCGACCGTCGAGCCCGCCCGCGATGAGGCGCGCCTCCGCAACGCCCAGGCTGAGTCGAGGAAACTCCCGGTCGAGAAGGGGCTGATACCGCGGTTCGCTCATCTTCTTGTCGGCAGGCAGGTTCACCCAGAGCTGAACCATCTCGAACTCGCCCCCGCGTTCCGAAAAGGCCTGCGAGTGCTTCTCCTCATGCACGATGCCGGACGCTGCCGTCATCCACTGCACGTCGCCCGGGCCAATCCTCCCGCCGCCGCCCGCGGAGTCGCGGTGCTCGATCTCGCCGTCGTAGGCGAACGTCACCGTCTCGAAGCCGCGGTGCGGATGCTCACCCACCCCGCGTCGCCAATGCGACGGGTCGAACCGCTTTTTGGCCGCATGGTCGAGAAGCAGGAAAGGCGACAGCATCTGAGCGTCCAGCTGCGGGGAGAACACGGTCTTCACGTAGAATCCGTCGCCGACCCAGTGCTCGGGCCCAGGCGAAAACACGCCTTCCAGCGCCCTTGCGGGGCGAGAGTCGTGGGTCGTGAGTGACGTGGTTTGCATGGGTTCCTCCTCCCGTCGGCCCAACAGCAACGCCGCGAAGCCACCTGCGACCGCGGCAAAGCCCGCGCCCAGCGTGGCCATCGCGCTCCGTCGTGAGGTGCCCTCGGCCATGAGGCGAACATGCGGCGCCGCGGGGCCGTCCGGCAGACCGCATTCCATTGACTTTGGGTTGCGTTAACGCAACGATAAGGGGATATGGGAGCCGATCGGGACAATATAGCAACGTTCGTCGAGGTGGTTCGTCATCAGAGCCTCGCCGGTGCTGCCCGGCACCTCGACGTGCCGAAGTCCACGGTGAGCCGCCGACTCTCTCGGCTCGAAGAGGAGCTCCGGACCAAGCTCGTTCATCGCGACGCCCGGTCGGTATCCCCCACGCCGGAAGGCATGCGCTTCTTCGACTCGGTCGTCGACGCGATCGACGAGCTCGACGCCGCGGTCGCCGGTATCGAGGAGAGCGTCACCGAGCCGCGCGGACTGATTCGCGTGACGAGCCCGGCAGACCTCGGACGAATGCTTCTCGCGGACCCGCTGTCGAGCTTTCTCGATCGCTATCCGGAGATCTCGTTGGACCTGATCCTGACCAACCGCTTCGTCGACTTGGTCCACGAACGCGTCGACCTCGCGGTCCGTGCCGGCGCGGTGACGGAGCCCAACCTCATCGCGCGAAGACTCCAGCCCTCGAGCTTCCAACTCGTCGCTCCGCCAAAGCACGACATTGACTGCAACGACGTGACCGAACTGGTCGAGTACCCGTTCGTGCTTCACCGCAAGCGAGGTGCCACGCAAATTCTGCGTTTGCAGCGAGGCGAGGGCGAATCCGCGGAAACGGTCGAGCTCGAGGTAAGCGGCCGGGTCAACGTCGACGACTACACGGTCATGGTCGAGTTGGTCGCCAAAGGGCAGGGCATCGGGCTGATGCCGTCGCTCCACGCGGAAGAGGGTCAGCGGCAAGGTCACCTCGTGCGCATCTTCCCCGAGTGGGTGCTCCCGGCGATGCCGGTCCAGCTCGTGTATCCCACGCGACAGCAGCCGGAGCGCGTCCGGTTGCTCATCGAGTTTCTGCAGGATGCGCTCCAAGTTTGAACGCTGCGTTGCCTTGCGGTAGCGTCCGGTGTCATGACTCGTCTGGCAATCTCCTTGTTCGCGGTTGCACTCGTGATCTCAGAGCCCGCGAGCGCGCAAACGTCTGAGCCCGACACGAACTCTGCGTCGATCATCACCACCGCGCCGAGCCCAAGTCCCTCGCGCGAGGTCTGGTTTAAAAAGGACATGGAGGATGCGAATGCGCGCGTGCTCAAGTTACGCAATGCACTCATCGGGACCAGCGTTGGGTTCGCCGTGGGCGCGGTGATCGCCGGTATCGGTGTTTCACAGTGTCAAACCATCGACGTGCCTGGTCAGGACTACGACGACGTCCTCTGCAACAGAGCGGGCAACGTGATGGTTCCACTTGGCGGCACGATTGTGGCGCTCGGCGCCATAGGCATGCTCACGACGGGGATCATGCTGGGAGTCGCCAAGAAACGGCGCCGCGAGATCGAGCGCGACTTCCGCCGGAGCGCTTACGGCCGGCGGCTTCGATGGGACGCGAGCGGTCTGCGCTTCTAGGCGACGGCTTTGGTACGCGCCGGCAGGATGCCTTTTGGCGCGACGCAGTCGATCGGGGCTTCTCGTAGCCCAAGCTCGGCGAAGATGGCGTTCGCACACATGAGCCCCGACGTGAATGCGGCTTCCATGTGGGTCATCGGGTAGGGGAGCTTCACCCAGTCGCCTGCTATCAGAAGCCCTGGCACCGGGGTTTCGGGACTCGGGCGGTGTGCCCGCTGCCCAGGCGCAAAAGCCGGAAAGTCGTGCCGCACCTGCAGCACCTCCTCCGAGATCACGATGCCTTTCGTCTCTGGGAAGTAGCGCTCGAGCTCTTCGAGAAAGACCCGACGCACGTCGTCTTCGGACTGGACGTCGGAGGGCAGCGCGTAGCTATGAAGCTCGAGCACCGCGCCTCCGTGCGCCTCCGCCCACTCCCGCGCCTCTTCCGTAATGCGATGATAGAGCGTGACGGAGTCGAGCACGCGGAGCCGGTCGACGTTGATGAAGGTTGGGAGGCCTGGCCGCACGTCGCGATCCACCCAAATCCTCCACACCGCGTAGCCCTTCGACGTGCGAAGCGCCGCAAGGTCGGACGCGAACGCGGGAGCTTCGTCCTCAATCCACGAGGAGCCGGCGAGCACTCGTTGAGCGCCCGGGATGTCGGCCGCGAGCACCACCCAGTCGTACTCGTCGTCGCCGATTCGAAAGCGTCGCTCGTTTCCGCGCTCGATCGCGCGCGTCTCCGCTTCCAAGCGAATGTCGACGCCGTGCTTTTCGAGGTGCGATCGGATGGGCGAAAGAAGCGCCGTCTCGTAGTCCCCGATCGGATAGTCGTACATCAGCCCGTGATCGTGGCTGAGGTAGTAGAAGTGAAAGGCGCGAAGCACGTCGGCCGTTGACAGGTCCGCACTGTCCGAGAAGAAGGCACGTGCGAACGTTCGAAACGAGACACGAAGCTCATCGGGTAGGGCGGCGTCTTCGCAAAACTGCTCGAAGGTGACGTCGTCCCATTGCGTGTACGTCTCTTCCATGTCGAAACGAACGAACGACTCCATCCTCATCCGCGTTCGCTTCGAAACGACGTCGCCGAAGCGATAGAAGCCGCGGCGCCCGAGGTCGATGATGTTGAGCACGGGTTGAGTCGCGACGTCGCCGAAGGTCCAGTGCCGACCTTCGCGGTCGATGATGAGATAGTCCTCGATCGGACAGAAGTTCTCTCGAAGTCCGAGTCGATCGAGGAAACGGTTGAGGTTGTAGTACTGACGAAAGAAGGCGTGGAACCCATGCTCGACGGTCTGTTCACCATCGCCGACGGGCGCCTTCCACGCGCCGATCTTCCCGCCGAGGTATGCGTTGCGCTCGAGCAGCGTGACCGCGACGCCCCGCTCCGCGAGTGTCGCGGCGGCGCCAATCCCCGCGATGCCGCCGCCGACCACCGCGACCCGAGGCGTAGCGCCTTGAACCGGCTCCGGGAGCTCGGGGCGCGGGGCCACGGCCTCATGGCGATAGCCGCCGAGGCGCCGGTGGACGACTCGCTCGATCAGCCTGGTGGGCGCGCCGCGGCGAACCGCGACCCAGACCACGACTGCCCCGATTAGCGCTATGAACGTCCACATCATCGCTCCGGAGTCCTAGCGCCCGAAACCCTCTAGGCCAAAGCCATCATCCCAAGGTAAAGTCCGGCAAGGGGGCCAACACGCCACCATTTTGTCTAGGATTCGTCCATGCGATGTCCAGGTCTTGTCAAGGTCAGTTTGGGACACATAGCTTCAGGGGCGGCGCGCACCGATGGGTACGACTAGGGACATTGCGATTTTAGGGAGCGGCCCAGCGGCCCTTTCGATCGGGGCGGCGGCAGCACGGTTGGGCTGCGATGTGACCGTGATCGCTCCCAATCCGGACGCCCCGTGGGCGCCGACCTACTGCCTTTGGGAGGCAGAGCTGCCCGCGAACTTGGCCGGTACGGTCGAGCACCGCTGGCCGTCCGCCGTCGTGGCGACCGACCGCCGCGAACGCGTCCTCGACCGTGCCTACGTCAAGCTGGATGGCCCGTCGCTCGCGAGCACGCTGTGGCACGACCTTCGCACGGCCTCGGCTCGCATCGTCAACGGGGCCGCGATCTCGCTGGCCCACGACGATGAGCGCTCGATCGTCTCGACCGACGCGGGCACCGAGGAGCGAGCTCGAATCGTCATCGATGCTACGGGGGCCGAAAGCCCGTTCGTGCGGCGAGTTTCGCGCGGACGCGCAGCGTATCAGATCGCATACGGGCTCGTTCTCGAGGCGCCCTCGCATCGTTTCGATCCCGGCCAAGCCGTCCTGATGGATTTTCGGCCTGCCATCCCCGACGAGAACGAACCGCCGTCCTTCCTCTATGCGCTGCCGCTCGGAGGCGACCGACTCTTCGTCGAAGAGACCTCGCTTGCTCACCGACCCGCCGTGTCGGTCGATCTGCTTCGTAAACGTTTGGGCGTTCGACTCGGTTCGCAGCGGGTGGGCTCCCACGAGGTGGTGGGCGAAGAGTACTGCAGGATCCCCATGGGGGTGCCGCTGCCCCTGCCGGAACAGGACGTTGTGCCCTTCGGTGCGGCGGCCTCCATGGTGAACCCGGCCTCGGGCTACTCCATCGCCCGCTCGCTTCGGAAGGCCGAGCCGGTGGCGCGAGCGATCGCGCACGCGCTCGCGAACGGTGGCCGCGATGAGGCGATTGCGGCCGGCAACGCGGCGGTGTGGCCGAGCGCGGACCGCGCCGCCTGGGGGCTCTACACGCTTGGCCTCGAAAGCCTCGTCGACATGACCTCGGCGCAAAGCTCCGCGTTCTTCAACGGCTTTTTTGAGACACGCGCGGAGGACTGGTCCGGGTATCTTGGCGGTACGCTCTCGCCGCGCGAGGTCGGTGGCGTCATGGCTCGCGTCTTCCGCTGTGTTCCCCCGTCGGTTCAATGGTATCTCTGCCGGCGCAGTTTATGGCATCTCGTCCGGCGCAGTTTCTCGAGCGGTTTCGGCCCGCTCGCCAAAGTCTTTCTTCAACCAGGAGCCGCATGAACACTCGAACGCCCGTTGCCCACTCCGCCCTTCAGCACGCAAAGACGATCGCTTCGGCGCTCCTCGACCCTGGCGACGCGCTCAGCCGTGTCGAGGGTCGGATGCATGAGCTCGCTGGAAATCGGTTCGACGACCCGGGCGCGCGCATGGTGCACAGCCACCTCGAGACTGGCGGCAAGCGACTGCGCGCACGCCTCGCGCTCGGCGCGTGCGAGGCGCTTGGCGCACCTGCGGCGCGCGCGATCGATTGGGCGGCCGCCGTGGAGCTCCTGCACAACGCATCGCTCGTTCACGACGATGTGCAGGACGGAGATCGCACACGACGCGGCAAGCCCGCGCTCTGGTCAACGGTCGGCGCAGCTCAGGCGATCAACGCGGGAGATCTCTTGCTGATGCTTCCGTTCGTTGCGCTCGGAAGCTATCCCGCGCCGACCCAGGCCGCGCTGGTTCAGCTTCTCGCCTCGTACGCCGAGCGGACGGCCCGCGGGCAGATTCGCGAGCTCGACCTCACCGGGTCCCCCGAAGACGGCTGGTCGGGTTATCTGCGCGCCGTCTCGGGCAAGACTGGAACGCTGTTCGCGCTTCCCGTGCACGGAGCCGCGGAGCTTGCCGGGCTGTCGCCGAAGGCCGCTCGGGATCTCGCAGGCGCGTTCAGCTCGATCGGGGTCCTCTACCAGCTGCAGGACGACCTCCTCGATCTCTTCGACGCGAAAGGGCGGCGTCCACGCGGCAGCGACATCTTCGAAGGCCGCGTCAGCGCCGTGCTCCTCACCCATCTCGACTTGCACGACGGCGATTCCGACGACGTCTTGGCGATCATCAAGAAGCCGCGAGCGGCGACCACGCACGCACAGGTGAGCACGGTCATCGATCGCTTTGTCCAAGACGGGGCGGCGGGTCAGCTCCTCACCCGCATCGAGCACCTTGCGACCGAGCTGCTGGCGTCCGATGCACTCGAGTACTCGAAAGACATTCACGCGCTCGCGACGGCTCTCGTGGCACGCGTGCTCGCACCACTCGAGGCCTTGAAAGGGGGGCTTCATGACTAAGCGTGCCATCGTCATAGGCGCAGGATTCGGCGGTCTCGCCGCGGCTGCACGACTTCGTGCGATGGGCCATCCGGTCACCATCGTCGAATCAGGCAATCAGGCCGGCGGACGCGGACGCGCGTTCGAGCGCCACGGTTTTCACTTCGATGCGGGACCGACGGTCATCACCGCGCCGTACCTCTTCGATGAGCTGTTCGAGCTCTTCGGGAAAGACAGCCGCGACTACTACACGCTAGAGCCGGTCGACCCGTTCTACCGGGTCGCGTTTCCCGACGGACGTCATTTCGACTACGTCAACGACGACGAGCGTCTCTTCGCCGAGATTGCGAAGTTCAACCCGAGCGACGTCGATGGCTACAAGAAGCTCGTCGAGCATTCGAAGCGCATCTTCGACATCGGGTACACCGAGCTGGTCGACGCCGACTTCTCTCGCTTCGGCGACATGATGAAGATCGTCCCGGACCTCATTCGGCTCCGAGCGTACAAGAGCCTCTACGGGCTGGTGGCGCAGTACATCAAGGACGATTCCGTTCGTCAGGTGTTCACGTTCCAGCCGCTCCTCATCGGAGGGAATCCGTTCCGCGCGCCGGGCATCTACCTGCTCATCCACTGGCTCGAGCGAAAGTGGGGCGTGCACTTTGCGATGGGCGGCACCACGTCGATCGTTCAAGGGCTCACGAAGATGCTCGAAGAGGTCGGCGTCGAGATTCGTCTGAACGCGCCGGTCGAGCGCATCGAGGTCTCGAACCGTCGTGCCAAGGGCGTCTATCTGGAGGACGGGACGTATCTCGAGTCGGACATCATCGTCTCGAACGCCGACCCCGCGACCGTCTACACCAAGCTCATCGATTCCTCGGTGCGACGAAAGCACACCGACGCGGCCATCGCGCGCCGGAAGTACTCGATGAGCCTGTTCGTCGGCTACTTCGGGACGAACCGCACCTATCCGGACCTCGCGCACCACTCGATCCTGCTCGGTCCGCGGTACAAGGGGCTCCTCACGGACATCTTCGATCGGAAGAAGCTCACCGACGACTTCTCGCTCTACCTGCACGCCCCGACGAGGACCGATCCAAGCCTTGCGCCCCCAGGATGCGAGAGCTTCTACGTCCTGTCGCCCGTGCCAAACCAAGAGAGCGGCATCGACTGGTCCGAAGAAGGTCCGCGCTACATGGACCGCATTCTCGATGCGCTCGATGCCGAGCATCTGCCCGGGCTTCGCGACAACCTAGCGACCAGCTTCCATCTCGACCCGCGCTACTTCGAGGGTGAGCTTCGGTCGTACCGCGGCGCGGCGTTCGGGCTCGAGCCCACCCTGCGCCAGTCGGCATACTTCCGCTTCCACAATCGCAGCGAAGACGTCGACGGCCTCTACTTCGTCGGAGCGGGCGTTCATCCGGGAGCCGGTCTTCCGGGGGTCGTTTCGTCTGCAAAGGTTCTCGAACGAGTCGTTCCTCAACCGGAGAGATCGAGTAGACTTCTCCCCGCACCGAAGGCAGCTACGGCATGACAGAAACCGAGCAGCGGGCGCGCGAAGTTGCGCAATGGCAAGTCCTCACGTTTCGCGCGAGGTCGTTTCGCTGGGCGTCCGCGCTCCTTAGTCGAGGCCAGCGTCGCAAGGTGGCCGCGCTCTATGCGTTCTGCCGTGCAGTCGATGACCTTGCCGACGCCGAGTGGGTGACCGACGAAGACCGCCGCGACCTCCAAAACCTGCTCGCCGCGCTCGAGGCCGAGCCCGGTGCGGAACACATGTGGCCGGAAAACTATGTCTGGTTCCGCGAGCTTTGTCTCGAGTGCCGAATCGATTTTCGCGTCGTTCGCGAGCTGCTGCTCGGAATGATTTCGGACCTTGGCCTCGTGCGACTGAAGAGCGACGACGAGCTGGTTCAGTACTGCTACCGCGCCGCCGGCACCGTTGGCTTGATGATGTGCTCGGTCCTTGGAGTGCGGGACCTTCGCGCGCTTCGACATGCGATTGACCTCGGCATCGCCATGCAGCTCACCAACATCGCGCGAGATGTGCGCGAGGACGCAGAGGCAAGCCGTGTGTACCTTCCGGCGGAGCGGCTCGGCGAGTACGGCGTGTTGCCGGAAGACCTCGTCGAAGGCGACGTCGACGAGCAGGCCGTGCGCGTCGTGGTCACCGACGTCCTAGACCTCGCCGAGCGCTACTACAACAGCGGCGACGCCGGGATGCACTACCTCCCGCCGCGCGCCCGATGGGCCGTCCTGGTTGCCAGTCGGCTCTACCGTGGCATCGGGCGCCGTCTACGACGCCGACACCAGAGCAATCCGATGTTCGGCCGCGCCATCGTTCCTTGGTTCGCGAAGCTCGGCTTGGTGGCATCGGCGACGTGGAGCTGGTTCCGCCTGAGCTGGTTCCCCCCGATGACGGGTCCCGTGCTTCCATACCGTGACTACCCGTTGGACGTTCCCGAGAGCAGCGCTGGCGCGGGTACGGTGTCCATTGTAAATCCCTGAGCAATGCCGTGGGATACGTTGATCAAAGGTGCACTCGTGTTCGACGGACGCGGCGGAGAGCCGCGCGAACACGACGTTGCGATTGAAGCAGGACGCATCGCGGAAGTCGGCGAGGACCTCGACGAAGGCAACGCCAGCGAAGTCGTTCACGCGAACGGGCGGTGGCTGACGCCAGGCCTTTGGGACATTCACACGCACCTCGACTTGGAGGTCGAGCTCGATCCTGGGCTGACGGAAGTCGTTCGGCACGGTACCACCACTGCAGTGGTCGCCAACTGCTCAATCGGCGTGCCGTTTGGTCGGCAGAACGAGGATGGCCACGACCCGGTCGTTTCGTGCTTCGCCCGCGTGGAGAACATCCCGAAGAGCGTGCTCAAGCGCGTTGCCGAAAAGATCACCTGGGACGACCCGAAGAGCTACCTCGACCACTTCGAGGACATGCCCCTTGGCGCGAACATCGTTCCGATGATTCCGCACTCGATGCTCCGCATCGAAGCGATGGGCCTCGATCGCGCGATCAGCGCGCCGCCGACCGAGGAAGACCTCACCAAAATGGAGTCCATCCTCGAAGACGCCATGAAGGACGGCTACGCGGGCTTTTCCACCGACATGCTTCCGTTTCACTATCTCTCGGACGACCCGCACCGAGAGATTCGCATCCCGGCGAACCACGCGCCCTTTTCGGAGGTCAAGCGCCTCACCAACGTGGTGCGCAAGTACGGCCGCGTATGGCAGGCGACTCCAGAAAAGGACAAGCCCCACAACGTCATTCGCTGGTTCATGCTGAGCAGCGGCCGTTTCTTCGGGAAGCCGCTCAAGGTCACGGCCGTGGCCGCGCTCGACGTCGTGACCAACCGCTCGCTTGCGAAGCTCGGCGTGGCGATGACCCGCATCATCAACTCGCCGGTCGTCAACGGCCACTTTCGATTGCAGGCGCTGGCCGCACCGTTTCGCGTTTACGCCGACGGGATGATCACGCCTCTTGCAGAAGAGAACCCCGTCTTGCGTGAGCTCAACGCCATCGATCTCGTCGACAAAGATGCGCGTATGAAGCTCTTGAACGATCCCGCGTACTGCGCTCGTTTTCGCAAGATGTGGTACCACGACAAACGAGGTTTCTCGGCGGCCCGCATCAAGCGCTGGCTGCACGCGATGGACGACAGCTTCAGTCGAGAGCTGAAAGACATGGTCATGACCGATCGCCCGGTCGACGTGTGGGAAGGCGAGACCCTTCAAGACATCTACGAGCGACTCCTCGACTGGCAGGCAAGGCCGTCGGGGCTTGGCCGTTCCGATCGAACGACCCGAGGCCCCCGCACCGAGGAAGAAGCCGAAGTCTTCGCAAGCTTCCCCGACCCCGTCGGCGACGACTGCGACTTCATTCTGCACTTGCTCCGCCACTTCGACACCGACCTCCGCTGGTACGTCCTCGCCGCCAACGACGACGAAGAGCGCATGGCCGACGTCCTCTTCGACCCGCAGACCCTCCCAGGCTTCAGCGACTCAGGCGCCCATCTCACCAACATGGCCTACTACGACTCGAACCTTAGAGGCCTCCAGATCGCCCAACGGCGCTCACTCGCAAACGTCGCGTATCACATTGAACGGCTCACGAGGGTCCCCGCGGAGTTCTGGGGGATGGACAGCGAGCTTGGGACGATCGAAGAGGGCCAGCAGGCGGACCTGGTGCTGATCGATCCCGACGCACTGCGTGAGTACGACTCGGATGCGAACACCACGTTTGGCTATCGGGAAGCAGTCGCCGCCGAACAGATGCTCAATCGCAGCGATGGCGTGGTGACGGACGTGTGGGTGGCCGGAATCCCCGCGTGGCAGAGCGCACGTCCAACCGGGGCGTTGGGCACCACGAAGATGGGTAGGGCGCTGAGGGTTCCGTAGCGCAAGCCTACGTTTGGGGATGGGATCGTCTCGCGTTGTTTCAGACATCGAGCCGTAGCTAAGCGAAATCGACCTCTGCAAAGCATGAAAGTCGCCGAGAGATCGTGGCGCTCGAGAATCAGGGAATCGAGGTCAAGCGCTTCTCGATTCGTCCACCCCAACGATGGCCCAAACTTAGTTGCAGTCGATCTCGAAAATCGCCGATGACCTCGGATCCATTCCGCTGCCTGTGCGTGCAGATCGATGGTGTTGCCGACGGAAGTCATCAATGGCGAGACCACCACCTTGGTGAGATAGGCGCAGAAGTTGAATACGCCTTCCACGCGGACTCCCCCGAGATCACGATCCGTGGAGCATTCGAATAGCGTCGGGCGAGCGCAGCAGCGTCCGGCTGTCCTGTTGGTGAGTTAGATCACCAAGTCTAGATTTGTCGTCGACCCTGACGCCGGATGAAGGCGAGGCCGAGGAGGGTCAGGCCGGAGATCAGCCCGAGGTGTCTTCGTCCTGAGGCGCCGATGCGGGTCGCCGAGCACGTCGCCGTGTCCTCTGCGTTTAGGATGGTGTCCTGATCGCGGTCGATGCCCATGCGAACCCCCGAGCCTGGCGGAACGCACGTGAACGTGATTGGTTGTCCGGGCGACGTGGCCTCGGTGAGGAGCTGGCTCTTCGACCAAAGCGACTCGCCCTCCGAGTCGCTCTGAAAACTGTTGCCTCCGACGTAGACCCAACCGCGTTGCTCGCCGTCGACGATGCCTTTCGCGATGAGGTCGCATTCCTTGACGACGCCGAGCTCGGCGTTGGTGAAGTAGGTCGTGTTCGCGCGCTGAATCAACAGGTCGACCCGGGCTAGCGTATCGCTTCCACTGCTCGACGTGACGGTGGTCTGCTGCCCGACGATCGGGGCGAGATCGCTGTCGAACTCCATCACGAAGGCCTCGAGATTTCGCTGCTCGCCCTCGCTCAGATTGAAAACCGAAGCGCCGAGGAAGTTGAAGACGCTGGCGGAGCTCCCGTCGTGCAGGAACCCGGTTCCGCGGATTTGGTCCCCCATGAAGGAATCGTCCACGCCCGGGAAGAAATTGGTCTGCGGCTCTCCGAAACGGCCCACCTTTTGGTAGGCGTTTCGCAGGTGTGCGACCTTAAACTCCATCGTCTCGTTTTCGAAGGTCGAGCCGCCGGAGGTGCCGAAGAAGCCCTTTGAACGATCAAGCACGTGGCAGCCGTTGCAGTTCGCCACCGTGTCGGTATTCCGGCCGAAGTAGAGGCTTTCGCCCGCCGCCGCCGCAGAGGTGTGCGAGTTGTCGAGTGGACGGATCGGGTTTGGTGGGTAGGTCAGCCGCAACACGAAGTCTGTGAAGGCCTGCATGTCGGCCGGGTCGAGCTGGCTCTCGTGCCCGAGCAACCCCGGGAAGGCGACGTTGAACGAGTTGAACGCCGTGTTGGCGCAAGCCGGATCGCCTGCATCCGCGAAGCAGGCCGGACCCGTTCGGTCGCCCCGCCAGTGCTGTGGACCACTGTGGATCATGCCTCGAAAGCTCTGTGTCGTCATCGGACCCTTGAGCGGGTCGAAAGGCATGAGCGGATTGATGATCAGCAATCCATCGAGGAGTGGGAAGATCCCTTGGGGGGGCGGCGGGTTCTGGTTCGCGAAGGGCGAGGCGTCCGGGTCGCCGAGGTCCCACGAGAGGTCGTCCATGTCTCCAAAGACGTGACAGCTCGCGCACGAAGCCTCGCCGTTGCTCGAGGTGAGCTGCGTGTCGTAGAGGAACTTGCGGCCGTTCTTGATTTCCGCCGGCTCCGGGTTGTAGCGGCCGCCAGTGTTCCTGATGCTCAGGTCGGTGAGGTTCACCGAGAAGACCGAATTGGTCTTTCGGCTCGATACGAACAAGAGGTTTCGCGCCTCGTCGAGAATCAAGCCAGAGGGACGCTTGATGGGAATGAGGTTGGCCGCGCTCGGAACGAAAGTGTCGTTTTCGAGCTCTGCGGTGTCGTACACGGCGACGCCGTTTGACCCGAAGCCCGCGACATAGAGCGTGGCGCCGTCGCTGCTGACCGCCATGCCGAGTGGCGTGGCGACGCTCCTTTCTTTCGTGCCAGGGGGAGAGGGCACGACGTCGTAGTCAATGTGCTTATTGAGGTGCCTCGGCGTCACGTTGCCGAGCGAATCGATCACCGTGATTTGGCTCTGGTGGAGATTGCCGCGGACGGAGCAGGGGTCGCCCGACGGCTTCGGGCCGATCTCGGAAACGTAGTCACAGGCGCCCTCGAAGCGAACACGGTTGTTCGCGTCCGTATTGGTCACGTAGACTTTTCCGTTGCTCGGATTGACGATCATGTTGAAAAGGATCGTCCCGACGCCGGCGAACGAGTCGGTTTGCACGGGAGGATTCGCGTTCGCGTTGATCGCGAACACGTCGAGATCGGGCAAACTGAAGGGGACGGCATTGTCCCAGTTGACGCCGCGCTCGTCCTCCCAGTGGCCGGTGGCCTCGTTGTAACCGACGATGAGGCCAGTTTCGCGACTGACGATCCGGTCCTTGTTGGTCTCGGGCGCTGGACGACCCGCTGGGTAGTTGGTGTTCTGTATGGTGCAAGGCCCCGAACCGTTGCACACCACGCCTTCGCTGATCGGAACGGTCTTATTGCCCGAGCGGTAAACCGCAGCATACACTGTCGAGCCGTCGGGTGTCACGGCGAGCGCGCGCGGTCGGTCCCCGAAGAGGTTGACGACGGTAAGCGGCGTGCCTTCGAGCGACGACCCGAGGCTATTGGCGTCGAACACCCAGACGTCAGCGCGACCAATGCCCGGGATGTCGTAGTCGCCGTCGCGCCACGGGGTGTTCTGACCGCGATGCGCCGTCGCGATGAAGGCCCGGTTGCGACCGGGCCCGGCGAAGACGATACCGCGAGGCTCGTCCCCGACCAGCAGTGTGCGCACGACACGCGGTGGGTTCGCCGCCACGTCGACGATGCTTACGCTATCTGACAGGTGGTTGACGACCCAGACCTCGTCGTTGCTGCGCGCGGCGACCGCGACAGGCTCGAGGCCGACTGGAACCGAATCGACGGGGCTGAGTCGGCCGTCGGCCGTCGGCTCGAAGATCTCGAGCCGACCATCGGGCGTATTCACCGCGAAGAGCAGACTACCGTCCGGCGACATCGCCAACGGGGTCACCGGGTCGGACTCGAAGAGCGTATAGGCGGGGAGCTGCGAAGCCCCGGGGGCAGGG
>CBFCWN010000027.1:0-39017 GCA_965601515.1 uncultured Myxococcales bacterium
CGCATTTGTCGCACATCGGGGCGTCGCCCATCATCTCGCCGAGCTGTTGGTCGAGGGCGCTTCCCCTTTGGGCGTTTTCGTCGAAGCCGAAGGTGACCTGCTCCGCGGGCTCGATGGCCGGAGGGGGCTCACTTGCCTGGGCGCCTTCGAGGCGATGTGCCGCGGCGACGTCCGTCGGGTTCTGGAGCTCTTCCTGTTCCTCCTTAGGAGGGACCTGCGCGAAGTCGTACTTCTTCAGGTACTCGACGCCGAGCACGCGGAACACGTAGTCGATGATCGAGGTGGAGAACTTGATGTTCGGGTGACCCTCGACGATGCCCTGCGGCTCGAAGCGGGTGAAGGTGAACTGACGAACGTACGCGTCGAGCGGGACGCCGTGCTGAAGACCCATCGACACGCTGATGGCAAAGCAGTTCATCAGCGAGCGGAACGCAGCGCCTTCCTTGTGCATGTCGACGAAGATTTCGCCGAGCGAGCCGTCTTCGTATTCGCCGGTGCGAAGGAAGACCTTGTGGCCGCCGATGCGCGCTTCCTGCGTGAAGCCCTTTCGCTTCTTCGGAAGACGATGGCGACGCGTCGCCGGCGGCGTGAGCCACTCCTGCACGGGCGTGGCGACCGACGGCTTTGCCGCGGGCGACTTGGCCTCCGCCTCGGTCTCCTCTTCCTCGGAGCCCGAGTCGTCCTTCGTGTTGAGCGGCTGCGAGGACTTCGAACCGTCGCGATAGAGCGCGACCGCCTTGAGCCCGAGCTTCCAGCCCTCCTTGTAGATCTCTTCAACCTCTTCGACCGAAGACTCTTGCGGGAGGTTGACCGTCTTCGAAATCGCGCCCGAAAGGAACGGCTGTGCGGCCGCCATCATGTGGACGTGCGCCATCGGCTTGAGGAATCGCTCGCCGATCTTTCCGCACCGGTTGGCGCAGTCGAACACCGGAAGGTGCTCGGCCCGAAGATGCGGCGCCCCCTCGACCGTCATGCGGCCAATGACCACGTCGTTGATCTCGCTGATCTCCTTTTCGGAGTGGCCCCAGAAACGAAGCAGGTGGAAGCCCGGCTTGCTGTAGACGTCGGCCTCGATGCCGAGACGATCGTACGCCTCGGTGCCGATGACCCATGGCGCCAGCGCCGCGCCCACGTCGAACACGCCGCGTAGCGCCCGCTCGGCCTTTTCGACCTCGCGCTCCGTGAGACCGTTTTCGAGTAGCGCTTTGCGGCCGCAGTGCGGAGCGCCCGTGAACGTGTTGGTGCCCGTAACGTACGACACGATGTCCGCCACCTGCGCTTCGGTGTACCCAAGACGCTTGAGCGCCTTCGGAACGCTCTGGTTGACGATCTTGAAGTAGCCGCCGCCGGCGAGCTTCTTGAACTTCACGAGCGCGAAGTCGGGCTCGATGCCGGTGGTGTCGCAGTCCATCAGAAGCCCGATGGTTCCGGTCGGCGCCAACACCGTCGACTGCGAGTTACGGTAGCCGTAAAGCTCGCCGAGCTTGCAGGCCAAGTCCCAGTCTTCTTGCGCGGCCTGGATCAGCTCGGGCGGGCACTCGGTCGGCTCGCTGTCGGTCATTCCCGGGCCGCCCGTTTCGTTGATGCGGTACGCCGCATCGCGGTGCTTGCCCATCACGCGAAGCATGGGCTGGCGGTTGCGCTGGAAGCCCTGGAACGGACCCTTGCTCGCCGCGAGCTCTGCGGACGTCGCGTAGGCGTGGCCGCAGAGAATCGACGTGAGCGACGCGGCGATCGTTCGGCCCTCATCGCTGTCGTAGGGGATGCCGAGCTGCATCAGCAGCGTGCCGAGGTTGGCGTAGCCGAGACCCAAAGGCCTGTAATTGTGGCTGTTTTTGGCGATGGCCCGCGTCGGGTAGCTCGCGTAGTCGACGATGATGTCCATCGCCATGATCAGAACGCGAATCGCCTGACGGTAGCCCTCGATGTCGAAGCGCCCCTCGTCGTCGAGGAACTTCGACAGGTTGATCGACGAGAGGTTACACGCCGAGTTGTCGAGGAACATGTACTCGGAGCAGGGGTTCGACGCGTTGATGCGATCGCTGTTCGGGCAGGTGTGCCAGTCGTTGATCGTCGTGTCGTACTGAAGCCCCGGATCCGCGCAGCTCCACGCCGCTTCGGCGATGCGACGCCAGAGGTCGCGGGCTCGGTAGGTGTCGCAGACCTCGCCGGTAGTGCGGAGCGTGGTCTTCCAGTCGCCGTCGGTCTCGACCGCCTTCATGAACTCGTCGGTGACGCGAATCGAGTTGTTGGAGTTCTGACCGGAAACGGTGTGGTACGCGTCGCCGTTGAAGTCGGCCTCGTAGCCGGCCTCGATCAGCGCACGCGCCTTCTTCTCTTCGCGCACCTTCCACTCGATGAAGTCGGAGATCTCCGGGTGGTCCATGTCGAGGCAAACCATCTTGGCCGCGCGCCGCGTCGTGCCGCCGGACTTGGTCGCGCCCGCCGCACGATCGAGGACCTCGAGGAAGCTCATCAGGCCGCTGGACGTGCCGCCGCCGGAAAGCTTCTCCTGCTTACCGCGGATCTTCGAGAAGTTGGTGCCGGTGCCCGATCCGTACTTGAAGAGCCGCGCTTCGTTCTTGATGAGGTCGTAGATCGCCATCAGGTCGTCGTCGACCGCCTGGATGAAGCACGCCGAACACTGGGGCTGCTCGTACGCGGTATCGGTCTGAAAGATGACGTCCTGTTGGGGGTCCCATGCGTAGTTGCCGCCGGAGCCCTCGATGCCGTAGCGCTGGTAGAGACCGCAGTTGAACCAGACCGGAGAGTTGAACGCGGCCTTCTGGTGAATGAGGAGATGGGAAAGCTCGGCTTCGAAGGTGTCCGCCGCCTCTTCGCTTGCGAAGTAGCCGCCGAACTTGTCACCGGCTTCGCGGATCGAGTGAGCGACGCGGTAGACGAGCTGGCGCACGCTTCGCTCGCCTTTGCTCTTATCGCCGTCGATACCCGCCTTGCGGAAGTATTTGGAGACCGCGATGTCGGTCGCGAGCTGACTCCACCCCTCCGGAACCTCCGCGCCCTTCAGCTCGAACACGATCGAACCGTCGGAGTTCGTGATCTGGCTATCGCGCAGGACGTAATCCACGGTCTCGAGCGGCTCCTCGCCCGTTTTGGTGAGCTTTCGCTCCACAGACAGGCCGCCAGCCTCCTGCGAAAACTCCGCTCTCCGGGTCCCTTCAGTCTCCAAATTGCTCGTCATTCCCCTAGTTTCTAATGCCACAGCATACCTCCGACTAAACGCAACTCACCACCCACAGGAAATCCACCGGCCGTCCCCAGGTAGACTCTCGCTGTCCACAATCCCCCCACAACAGGTTGCGCTGGCAGCCTCCTTGCCACCACAACTGCTTGGGGCGAGCTTGCGAAGTAGCCCCGAGGAGCTAGCTCCGTCAAGCAGAAACGATCGGAGCGAATGACTTTATCGTTTTGCGCACTGATTTCAGGCGCTTGCGGGATTCGCTCGGCGGGAGAACGCACACGGTTAAACAGTGTGTCACGCATGAGTTTCCCAAACCGCATTAGATGACACGTTATGTATGGTCATAACCTACAGCCTACAAGATATGGGGTACCTCTCCCAAAAAATACGCAACATTTGGGGGTTACGGGTCGGTGAACCTCCTACATCACTTCATCCATGAGGCTGTGCAGCAAACGCCCGGAGGCGCCGGGCCTGGATCTCAAGATCGCTCGCCAAGTCCGCGAAATAGCGACCGTTCTCCGGAGGGATTCGCCCGCTTGCGGCGAAGTGCGATAAGGAGACGGCCATGAACGTCCATTTGATCGACGGAACGTACGAGCTCTTTCGATCGTGGTTCGGCGCGCCGGAATCGAGGTCGCCGGAGGGCCTGGAAGTCGGCGCAACGCGAGGGTTCCTTCGGTCGATGGCGGCGATGCTTCGCGACGAAAGTGTGACGCACGTCGCGTGCGCGTTCGACCACACCGTCGAGTCGTTCCGAAACGATCTGTTCGACGGCTACAAGACGGGCGAAGGGCTCGAGCCGGATCTATTCGCGCAGTTCCCGCTCGTCGAGGAGGCAAGTCGCGCTCTCGGAATCGTGACGTGGCCCATGGTCGAGTTCGAAGCCGACGACGCGCTGGCCGCCGGCGCTGCGAAGTTTCGCGACCATCCGGACGTGGACCGAGTGCTGATCTGCTCTCCGGACAAAGATCTGTGCCAATGTGTCCGAAACGGCGATGTCGTCACGCTCGACCGTCGCCGCTCGATTCTGCTCGACGATGCGGGAGTGCGCGAGAAGTTCGGCGTCGGACCGGAATCGATTCCCGACTACCTCGCACTCGTCGGCGACGCGGCGGACGGGATCCCCGGCATCCCACGATGGGGCGCCAAGAGCGCCGCCACCGTCCTCGCGAAGTTCACGCACATCGATGCCATCCCCGACGACCACGAAGCGTGGGGGATGAAGGTGCGAGGCGCAGCGAAGCTGGCTGAAAACCTTCGCGCGCAACGGGACGACGCGATGCTCTATCGGAAGCTCGCGACGCTGCGCACCGACGCGCCGATCCCCGAAGCGCTCGACGATCTACGCTGGACGGGACCCCATCGCGCCGAGCTCGAGTCGCTTTGCGGACGGCTTGGCGAGACGGCTCTGCTCGACCGAATCTGAGCTGGTGCCAATCAGAAGCGCGGGTCGGGCTTCAGTCTCGTAAGGTATTCGTGCGCGCGCATCGCATAGCCATGCGCGCTCCGCTCGAGAATCTTCGCGGACTCCCGATCGAGCTGCTTCACGACCTTGCCGGGAGACCCCATGACCACCGAGTAGTCCGGGATTTCCTTGTTCTGCGTGATCAGGGCGTTTGCCCCTATCGTGCAGTAGCGTCCGATCTTCGCACCGTTCAGAACCACGGCGTTGATACCGATGAGGCTGTAGTCCCCGACCTCGCACCCGTGCACCATCGCGTGATGGCCGACGGTCACGCCTCGCCCGAGCACGAGCTTGAGCCCGGGGTCGGTGTGCAGCACGGCGCTGTCCTGTATGTTGGTTTCTTCGCCGATGATCAGGTCGTCCGAGTCGCCGCGAAGGACAGCGTTGAACCAGACGCTGCTCTTGTCTTTGAGCGTGACGGACCCAATCACCTGAGCGGACGGCGCGACGTAGACGTCGCCTTCGACTCGAACTCGCCTGTCGCCGAGCTCGTAGATCATCAGAGGGCGCTCCCTTTGAACAGCACCGGCGAGTGTACGTTGAAGCCGATCGTGACCTGCCAGGTCTCCGCGTTCACCTCCGAAGCGCGGGTCGTGAAGCCATAGAGCGTGGGGAACCGAAAGCTCACGAACGCATCCATCATCGTCGCGCGCGCTTCGAACGTGTAGCCGACACGCGCACCCACCGGAATGAAGTAGAACGGCCCCTGCACGAGCCCGGAAGTCAGGGTGCGGATCGTTTGGCTGAGATCGAAGAACGTCATGCCGCTCCCCGCTTCGAGGAAGAACTGGTCGGTCACGTTCGCGACGAACTTCAGCGGAATGTTGAGGGCCCAGACGCTCGGACCCTGCGGGTTGTCGTCGATGGTCATCTCGAGGGCGGTGTCGAACGCGAATCGCTGCTGGATGATGAACCGCATCGGGATACCGAGCAGGAACCCGAAGGTCGTCCTCGAGGGAATCCGGAACACCGCGTCGAAGGCGAGCTTCGCGACGTCGTTGTCGAGTACCTGAAAGCGGCCGTAAAACGGAATGTCGCCGAACTTCGCCTCGGGCGACATGCTGAAGGTGATCAAACCCTCGCCGCCAAAGCCGACCGTCGGAAAGAGACTGATCGTCGGGAACGATCCCATCCGGTAGCGGGAGAACCCGATCTCGAAGTCCTGCGCAAGAGAGATCGCAACGCCGAGATTCATGGTGGAGATCGTGCCGGTCGGTCCGAAGGGATCGTTGAGCACGCCGTCTTGCGAAGGGCGGCGCCCGACGACGGTGTCGAACGTGCCGCGCATCATGCCGCGCGGCAGAACGAGGTCTCGGTTCGCGTAGCGAAGGCCGTAGGACTCCGATGCACGCCGCGGCATGTTGCCGACGGGCGGGGGCTCGGTTTCCTCGACCCAGTCCGGGTTCTGCGGGGAGCGCTCTTCGAACTCGGTCGGGGCCGGGTCCGACCAGTCGGGGTTGGGAGCCTCGGTGCTAGGCGCCGGCTCGACGGGTGGCGGCGGTGGCGGCGGCGGTGGCGTTGCCGAGGGTGGCGGAGGCGGTGGCTCTGGCTCCGCGGGCGCCGTGATCGGCTCACTCCAGCCCCCGGTTTGAGCCAGCGCATCGAGCGGCAACGACGCGAACGCGAACGCTGCGATCGTCACGAGGCAGGGTAGGCACGAAGGCACGAACCCGGCCATAGACCAATCCATGGACGGTGCCAAGGGTGTCTCGCAGCACCACATTTGCGCGGCAGGCGACCACGCCTATACTCGCGCCCCTCTCGGCGATGTAGCTCAGGCGGTTAGAGCGGGCGTTTCATACGCGCTAGGTCGGTGGTTCGAGTCCACCCATCGCCACCAGGGCGGGAATCAAGGGTGGAGTGGAGGGTGCGTTTGGCACCGCTCCACCCACCCTGTATGCGGGCGTACGCCATTGCAGCAGACTTGACTGAACGAGTGTCACCCGTAGCGTGAGGGTATGCGCGTTCGGGCCCGTCGACTTGCGATTCACGCGGGCGTACAGGCGGGAGGTCTATCCTTCCTGCTTGCCGTTGCGGGCTGGTTCGCCCTCCGCGCGGGCGGAATCGTCGTCGACATGTCGATGTTCGGCTGGGTCACCGGCGCTGCCGTCGTGGTCGCGACCCTGTGCACGACGTTCTATGTCGAGCTCTCGGTGGGACGGCGCATCGCCGCGGTCGTCGCAGCGCTTCGCGCGCATGCCGACCAGAGCAGTCTCGAACGCCTTCCGAACCTCGGCGACGACGAGATCGGTGAGATCGGGCGCGCGGTCAACGATCTGCTCGCCAACCTGACCTCCCTCGAAGTTCGCATGATCGAGCAGGGTCAAGAGCTTCGAAGCACGCGCGAGGAGCTGATCCTCAAACACGCGCTTGGGGTCAAGACCGCCGAGCTCGAACAACGGCTTCGGGAGCGTGCGCTCCTCTTCGACATCGTTCGGGCGAGCGCCTCGGAAGCAGAGCTCGATACGGTCCTTGGCGACGTCGCGAACCGGCTCGGCTCCGCCCTGAACCTTCGCGAGTGCCTACTGTTCCTCGCCGACGACGACACCGAGCGACTCACTCTTCGCGCCGCGTACGGGTGCGCGCGCCCAAGCGAGCTCATCGGAAGGATCGTGCTTTTCGAAGAGGGGGTCCTCGGCGGCGTGGCCACCAGCGGGGACGCCTACTTCGCCGAAGACCTCGAAGCGCTCGACGAAGGGGTCTGGGAGCCGATTCCCAATTCGGGTTCCCTGGCGGTGGTTCCGGTTCTGCACAACGGACGAACCATCGGTGTCCTCGTGGCGACGCGCACGGAAACCAGCGCGTTCTCGAACGTCGAATCGGGGCTCCTCGAGGCGATCGGCGATCAGCTCGGACTCGCGATTCGCCACACCCAGCTCTTCGACGAGCTTCGACGCGGATCTCAGCAGGATGACCTCACCGGACTCGGGAACCGTCGCCTGCTCCGAATTCGGCTCGAGGACGAGCTTCTCCGCGCCGATCGATTCGGACACCGCGTGAGTGTGCTCGCCATCGACATCGACCACTTCAAGGCTCTCAACGACCGCCACGGCCATCCGACGGGGGACGCGGCGCTTCGAAAGCTCGCAGGCCTGATGACGCGAAATCTTCGACGCATCGATACGATCGCGCGCGTCGGTGGGGAGGAGTTCGTCGTGTTGCTCCCGCGGACGACGCTCGAGGATGCCGAACAAGTCGCCGAAAAGATTCGCTCGCTCGTCGAGCAAACCCTGTTTCCGGGGGGTCAGGGCCAGCCCGGCGGGCATCTGACGATTTCGATCGGCGTTGCGACGCTCGAGTCCGACGAGTCGGGTCCGGACCTCCTCGCGCGCGCGGACATCGCTCTCTACGAAGCAAAGGACAGCGGGCGAAACCGCGTCGTCATGGCGCGTCAGGCTTCGATTCGTTCGGCGACGAGCTCCCGCACCTGACGAAGCTCGAACGGCTTCTCGAGGCAGAGGAGCGGAGTGGTCTCGAGGAACTCGCGCGCGGGCGCCGTGAACGCCCCGCCGGTCATGAACACGAAGCGAGAACCAAGGTCCGGTACGTCGCCCGCGACCTGATTGTAGACCTCGATGCCGCTCACCTCGGGCATCATCAGGTCGCAGAACACGATGTCGAATGGGTCGCCCGACCGCAGCCGATCGATCGCTTCACGCCCGCTCGAGAACACTTCTACGTCGTGACCGCGTAGCGCGCGTCGGATGGAACGACCGACGAGCGGTTCGTCGTCGATCACGACGACAGTTGCGCGACCCGAGTGCTTGGGCGTGGGCGACAGCTGAGTCGGCGTGGGCGCGTGGGCGCGCGTCGACCGAGGCAGACGTACGGCGAAGGTCGTGCCTTCCCCGGGCGTGGTGCGGATTTCGATCGAGCCACCGGCCGCCTGGACGATGTTCCGACAAATCGCCAGGCCGAGTCCGGTGCCCTCCGACACGCTTTTCGTGGTGAAGAACGGCTCGAAGACGCGGCCGACGCGGTCGGCCTCGATCCCGCTGCCGTTGTCGCTCACCTCGACGATCGCCCAGCCCTCGGAGTCGGTACGGGTGCGGACGGTGATTCGATTTTCGTCGACCGAACGATCGGGGAGCGCCTGAAGCGCATTGACGAGAAGGTTCAAGAACACCTGACCGAGTCGAGACTCGTTCGCGTCGACGAGGGGCACGTCCTGAAGGTCGCGCTCGAGCGTTGCGCGGTGCCGAATCTCGTTCCAGCACATGTTGATCGACGACTCGATCACCCCACGGACGTCGACGTTCGAACGCTGTTCGTCGTCGACACGGGAAAAGGTCTTGAGGTCTCTGACGATGTGCTGCATCCGCTTCGCGCCCTGAATGGCCTCATCGAGCTGCTGCCGCGCGCGTTCCATCCAGCCGGCCTCCCCGTCCCCGTCGAGCTCTTCTCGCGTGAGATGAAGGTTGGAGAGCACGTACATCAGCGGGTTGTTGAGCTCGTGCGCGACGCCGGCGGTTAGAGTGCCCACCGACGACATGCGATCGGCGAATGCAAGACGCTCTTCCATGGTTTCACGCTCGGTCTGTCGCGCCTCCGCTTCGGCGATCGAGCGCTCCGCGACGACGAGGCGCGTCTTGAGCACCATCGGGTCGACCGGCTTCGCGAGGTAGTCCGACGCGCCGGCATCCAACACCTCCTGCAGGTCCTCGGGTTTGTTGCGACCGGTGACGACGACGATGTAAACGTCGCCACCACCGGGCTCGCTTCGAACGTCCCGACACAGATCGAGGCCCGAGCGCCCCGGCAGGGTCCAATCGACGATCATCAACTGAAACGGCGTCTGCCGATGTGCCTCGAGCGCGTCCTCCGCGCGGCTGACCGCGCTGACTTGGTAATTCTGCTCACCAAGCAGGTCGGAAAGCAGCCGGCGCATCGAGTCCGAATCCTCGACCACCAGCGATCGCAGCGGAATTCCCGTCATTAGCCCGAAAGTCTAATCGAAGTGGCGAAAAGGTTCATGGTTCCATCTTTGGGGTCCGCTAGACTCCGCGCGTGGGGGAAGTGAAACAGGTCCTCGTCGCCGATGATGAGGAGAACCTGCGCCGCGTGTTGGCGGCGCAGCTTCAGCACGACGGCTACGAGGTGCATAGCGTAGGCGACGGGGCAGCCGTGCTCGAGGCGATGGCGGAGCACCACATCGACGTCCTCATCACGGACCTGCGCATGCCGAAACTCGACGGGATGAAGGTCCTCAAGGCGGTCACGGGCCGCCACCCGCACGTGCCGGTCATCATGATTACGGCGCACGGCACGGTCGATACCGCCGTCGAAGCGCTCAAGCTCGGCGCGTTCGACTACGTCACCAAACCGTTCGATCGTGCCGAGCTTCGCCGCGTCGTCAGCAAAGCCGCTCGGACGCGGGAGCTTTCACAGGCACACGTGAGCGGCGACCCCGACGAGCGCGGCCGGTATCGCATCATCGGGCAGTCCGAACCGATGCGCTCGGTCTACGACGTGATCGAGAAGGTCGCGGACACACCGAGCACGGTTCTGATCACCGGCGAGAGCGGCACCGGCAAGGAGCTGATCGCGCGAGCGCTCCACGAGAACAGCGGCCGCAAGGACAAGCCCTTCGTCAGCGTGAACTGCGCGGCCATGCCTCCGGACCTCCTCGAAAGCGAGCTCTTCGGGTACGAAAGGGGCGCCTTCACCGGGGCGGTCACCAGCAAACCAGGCCGCTTCGAGCTCGCGCACGGGGGCACCCTCTTCCTCGACGAGATCGGCGAAATCCCGGTCAGCATGCAGGTGAAGCTCCTTCGCGCCCTTCAGGAGCAACAGTTCGAGCGAGTCGGCGGCATCAAGACGATCAACGTCAACGTCCGGCTCATCGCAGCGACCAACCGCGATTTGAAAGCCAGCATCGCGGAAGGCGGCTTTCGGGAAGACCTCTACTACCGACTGAACGTCGTCCACATTCACCTGCCACCGCTCCGCGACCGCCCGAGCGACATCCCGCTCCTGATCGAGCACTTCGTCCAAAAGTTCAACAACAAGCTCGACCGCGGCGTAACGGGCTTCGACGACCGCGCGGTCGACCTTCTCCTCGAATACGGGTGGCCGGGCAACATTCGCGAGCTCGAAAACGTCGTCGAGCGCTGCATGATCTTCGCCGAAGATGGCGACGTCAGCGCGCAGCACCTGCCGTCCGAAGTGCGCGATTTCAAAGGCGAGCCTCCGAGCGGTCTCGTCGCAGGCATCGCCGCAAAGCCGGGCGAAGCGGGGCTCAAAGAAGCCGTCCGCGAAGCGACGTCGAAGCTCGAGCGCGAGTTCATCGCCAGGGCGCTGGAGCAGACCGGCGGCAACGTCACCCACACCGCGCGACTGCTCAAGATCTCGAGAAAGAGCCTTCAGAACAAGATGAAAGAGCTCGGTCTTCGGGACGACGGGCGCTAGTCGGCGGGCTCTTTGACGGGCGGCCGAAGGATCGCCTCGAGCTCTTCGCGGCCGAGCGGCTTTTGCAGGACGGGGTTCGACACCGACGCGGCGAAGCGCCGAAGCCGTGGCGTGAACGCGCCCCCAGACATGAAGACGATGCGTTCCGCGAGCTCCGGGTTTTCCTTCTTGATCGAATCGTAGAGGGACTTCCCGTCGACCTTGGGCATCATCAGATCGCAAATGATCGAGTCGAACTCGGGGTCGGCGGCAAGCAGCGCAAGCGCTTCGACGCCGCCGAGAACGGTCACGACGTCGTATCGACGACACAGCCGACGTCGAAGCGCCGAGAGCACCATCGCGTCGTCGTCCACGATGAGGAGCCTCGACCGCGTGGTCGGCACCTCCGAAATCGGGCGGCTATCGTGGCGCTGCTCGACGACGGTCAGCCCCGTCTCGATCGGAATCTTGAGGTCGAAGCGCGTTCCCTCGAGAAGGTGGTGCACCTCGACGCAGCCGCCGTGCTCCTCGGCGATGCGGGCGCACGATGCGAGCCCGAGCCCCATCCCGCCGCGATGGCCCTTCGTGGTGAACCCCGACGCGAAGATTCGCTCCCGATGCTCCTCCGGGACCCCCGAGCCCGAATCCCGGACGCTCACGATCACGTGACTCTCGTTCGAGTGGGTCGAGACGACGATCCGATGCTGGTCGTACGGGCCACCCTCGATCGCCTCCGCGGCGTTGGTGAGGAGGTTGACGAGGGCCTGCGCGATCCGGCCTGGAAAGACCGCGACGGTCGGAATCGGCTCGAAACGCTTCAACAGGCGCGCACGGTAGCGGATTTGGTTGAACACCATCGCACAGGCGTCATCGACCACCTTCGTGAGGTCGACCTTTTCGGCCCGGTCGTCATCCGCACGCGAGAAGGTCCCGAGGCTTCGCGCGATGTCCTGGATTCGATGCGTACCCTTGTAGCAGTCGGTGAGCATGTCCGCGGCGTCGTCGAGGATCTCCTGAAGGTTGGCGGCCTCCGAGATTCTCGCGAAGGACTGTGGCGTGATCGCCTCCTTGGTCGAGAGCTCGACGCTGAGCTGGCGCACGAACCTCCGGATCGCCTGATGCGACTCACGAAGGCTCTCGAGATTGGCGAGCACGAACGTGAGGGGGTTGTTGACCTCGTGCGCGAGGCCCGCTGCCAAGCGACCGACCGCGCGGAGGCGATCCTCGGAAACCCGCATCGGAGGCGCGCTTGGCGACATGCTTGGAGGCGCGCTCGGGCGAAGCGCAGGCTGAAGCTGAACGATCGTCGCTTCGCGCCCGTCCCAGATCGTGAGGATCGCCGTCGCCGTCAGCTGCGTCACCTGGCCGTCTGGATCCGTGATCGACACGACTCCAGGCTTCCCTTCCTCCGGAACCGGATGCGGGAACGGCTCCCCGACGATCGCCTCGCAGTCGCTCCGAAGAAGCGCGCACGCGGCGGGATTGCAGAACATGACGATCCGATCCGCGTCCACGATGACGATGCCGTCCGTCGCGCGCGTCATGAGAAGACGACTCTGCGTCTCGGTCCCGTGCGCATCGCGAAGCTGAACGAGGAGGCGACGGAGCTCGTACTCGCGGTTGATCGCCTGCTGGAGCCCGGCGGCGTATTCGTCGGATACGCTGAGCGGCCACCCGTACTCGGTTGGCATCGTGCAGGACTCGTCCCCGAGAAAGAGCGTGAGGACTTCCTGGGCCTGCTGAGGGAGCTCACCGCCGAGGGCGTGGTCCCAACACACGATGTGGGGGGCGTGGCTGTCGAGCTGCTGGATCGCGTCCTCGCGGTTCACCGCCACTCGGCAGACCACGGCCTCCGGCCAGGCGTGCAGGCTCTCTCGAACCAACATGATCCGCTCGGGATTCCCCGACGCAATCAGCACGCGGAGACGTCGAGTTCCTGAAACCACTGACTTTTGAGCCTTGCCTACCAGCACGCGTCCCCTCGTGGGCGGATCACTCTTGACGCCCTTCCAAAACCATAGCACTGTAATAAGGCGTTAGTAACGTATTTTTGGTGGTGCTGGATGGTCGATGATCGCGAGAGCGAGAGCGAGAAGGAGCACGAGGTCTGTGAGGTCCTCCTCGTGGAGGACAACCTCATTGACGCACAGCTGATACGTCGGCTCCTCCGCCGGGTGACCGCGAGCTACTACCGCATCACACACGTACGGACCCTGAACGATGCCGTGCTCTCGACGGACGAGATGACACCGGACGTGATCCTCGCGGACCTCAACCTCCCAGACTCGCGAGGCACGCAGACCGTCGCCAGCCTCCAAACGTCGTACCCAGACATCCCGCTCGTCATCGTGAGCTCGTGGGAGGACGAAGCGATTTCGCTGCGCTCGGTGAAAGCCGGCGCGCAGGATTATCTCGTGAAGGGACACATCGACGGCGCGAACCTCCATCGAGTCATTCGCTATGCGGTCGAGCGAAAGCGAACCGAGCTCGAGCTCGTCCGACTCGCGCACTACGACCAGCTGACTTCGCTTCCGAACCGAACGCTGCTTCGCGAGCGCGTGGAACATGCGCTTGCGCGGGCGATGCGATCCGGAACCGGCGTCGCGACCCTCGTTCTCGACATGGATCGGTTCAAAGAAATCAACGACATGCTCGGGCACGACGTGGGCGACAAGCTTCTCGTGGAAGTGGCCCAGCGCATCCGCGCGGCCGTCCGCGACCAAGATACGGTGGCGCGCCTCGGCGGCGACGAGTTCGCGGTCGTTCTCGAAGGCGTGAGTGAGGCAAAAGAGGTGCTTCCCGTCATCGAGCGCATCATCGACAGCCTGGCGGATCTCACCAGTGTCCGCGGCCACGAAGTGAACAGCTCGACGAGCGTTGGCATCGCGATGTACCCGGAAAATGGGAACAACCTCTCCGAGCTTCTCCGAGCCGCCGACCTCGCGATGTACCAGGCGAAGTCGTCCGGCCGCGGCCGCTACCAGTTCTTCGCCGACGCAATGCAGGAAGAGGCGCAGACGCGACACGCCCTCGAATGGTCGCTCCGACGGGGGGTCGAGCGGGGCGAGTTTCAGCTGGTCTACCAGCCTCAAATCTGCCTCCGGACCGGCGGCATTCTTGGGGTCGAAGCGCTGCTTCGCTGGATGCACCCGGCCCGCGGACTGATGACTCCGTACCATTTCATCAACGGACTCGAGGAGTTCGGTCTGATCAACGAGGTCGGCGAGTGGGTGATCCAGACGGCCTGCGAGCAGGTCCGACGATGGCACCTGATGGACTTCGAGCCGATGCGGATCGGTGTGAACGTGTCCGCGCAGCAGCTCGAGGACCCCATGCTGATCGACAAGATTCGAGCCGCGCTGTCGGACACCGGGCTTCCTCCCGAGTTCCTCGAGCTCGAGCTCACCGAGAGCTCGCTGATGACCGACCCAGCTCAGGCCGGCGCGCTTCTTCGAGAGATCCGCGACGTCGGGGTCCGCATCGCCATCGACGACTTCGGCACGGGCTACTCGTCGCTCACCTATCTGCACGATTTCCCGCTGAACGCGCTGAAGATCGACCGCAACTTCGTCCAGAGCGTCGAAGCGAACGAGCGCGGTGGACCCATCGCCAACATGATCGTCGGTCTTGGCAAAAACCTCGGCCTCGACGTCATCGCGGAGGGCGTCGAAACCGAAGGGCAGCTCGAGTACCTGCGTCGTCAGGGCTGCGACGTCGCGCAGGGCTACCTCTACGCACGACCCGAATCGCCCGACGACCTGACGCCGTGGCTCTCATCGAACCAGCGAATCTCCGAAACCAACGTCCGGCTGATTCCGACCGTCCCGCGCGACGACGAGACCGGAACCTGAGCTCCGGCCGTGTGCTAGCGTGAGGGCATGCCGGCCGCGACGATTCTAGTCGTCGACGACGAACCCAACATCTTGAGCTCGGTTGCGCGTGCGCTCGGGCTCGAGGGCTACGACGTCGAGGTCGCGGGGTCCGCCGAGCTCGCGCTCGAGAAGCTCGAACGGCAGTCGTTCGACGCAATCCTGCTCGACATGCAGCTCCCCGGCATGAACGGCCTCGAGCTGCTCAGTCGGCTCTCCGAAGAAGACGTGACGAGTCCGGTGCTGATGATGAGCGGCCACGGCACGATCGAGCTCGCGATGGAGGCGGTGCGCCGGGGCGCCGTCGACTTCATCGAAAAGCCGATCGGCAGCGACCGACTCGTTCTTTCAATCGGCCAGTGCTTGAAGCTCCGGGCGCTCGAGCAGGAAAACCAGGAGCTTCGGCGCCGATTCGGCACGGGCCCGAGCATGCTCGGGGAGAGCGCCGCGATCGTCGCGCTTCGGTCGCAGGTCGAGCTCGCCGCGCGCTCGAACGCGCCCGTCCTGGTGCTCGGCGAACGGGGCACCGGGAAGGAGCTCGTGGCCGCGGCCGTGCATGAAGGGTCGGCGCGCGCAGATGGTCCGTTCGAGAAGCTGAACTGCGCCGCGGTGCCCGAGAGCCTCATCGAGAGCGAGCTCTTCGGTCACGAGCCAGGAGCGTTCACCGGGGCGACGAAGCGACGGCAGGGGAAGTTCGAGCGCGCGAACCGGGGAACGCTGTTCCTCGACGAGGTGGGCGACATGCCGACGCCGATGCAGGCTAAGCTGCTTCGCGTGCTGCAAGAAGGGGAGGTCGAACGCGTCGGCGGCACCTCCACCGTGAAAGTCGACGTCCGAATCGTGGCTGCGACCAACAAGTCGCTCGAGGAAGAGATCGAGAAGGGCGCATTCAGGGCCGACCTATTCGACCGACTGAACGTCGTGCCGCTTCGAATTCCCCCACTCCGAGAACGACCGGGCGACGTCGCGCTTCTTGCTTCGCACTTCCTCGAGCTCGCCTGCGAGGTCCACGACCGGCCGGGAAAGCGAATCTCCGAGGGGGCGATGCGGCTGCTCGCATCGTATCCGTATCCAGGAAACGTGCGAGAGCTCCGAAACCTGGTCGAGCGACTCGTGATCCTCACGCCGGACGAGGAGATTGGCGAGCAGGAGGCCCGCGCGCTTCTGCCGGCCAGCGTCTCCGACGCGTCGGCGACTCATTTCAGGCCGGAAACGCCGCTCCGGGAGCTCCTCGACGCTGCCGAGCGGGATTTCATCGAAAGGGCGCTTAAACACCGCCAGGGGCACGTCACCAAGACCGCCAGCGACCTCGGAATCGAGCGCAGCCACCTCTACAAGAAGATGCGAGCGCTCGGAATTCGAAGGCCCCCGGACGACTGAGATTGCGCTCGACGCAAACCCAACATAGAGATCGGGCCCCACGCCGAGGCTCTGTTGCTCGATAACCTTCTCCCCATCAATCCCGAGGTCGCCTCGCGCGTCGAAGCGCTAGACCTCGAGTTCAACAAATTCGGCGTCGACCCCTACGGCATCGACAAGAACGACCTGATCCGTTTCCTGTCCGCGTTTGCCTGGGTCTATCGCTACTACTTTGCCGTGGACGTCTACGGTCTCGAGAACGTCCCCTCGCGCGGCCGCGGCGTGATCGTGGGGAATCACTCTGGCGGGGTCGCCATCGATGGCGCGATGGCGATGGGCTCGCTCCTGCTCGACGCCGAGCCGCCGCGACTTGCTCATGCGATGGTCGACAAGTTCATCCATCGATTTCCCGGCGCCTCGCAGTTCATGGCGCGAACCGGACAGTTCGTGGGGAACCCGGACCAGGCGATCCGACTGCTGCGAGACGAACGCCTCATTCTGGTATTCCCCGAAGGGGCACGCGGCACGGCCAAGCTCGCGAAGGACGCCGACACGCTGGTCGCGTTCGGAACCGGGTTCATGCGCCTCGCGCTCGAGACGAACAGCCCGATCATTCCTTTCGGGTTCGTCGGTGGAGGCGAGGCTCTTCCGACCGTGGCGAACCTGCGGCGCCTGGGGAAGATGCTTGGCGTTCCGTATATCCCCGTGACCAAATGGGGCGTGCTGGTGCCGAAGCCGACGCGGTTCCAGCTTCTCTACGGCAAGCCGATGTACTTCGAGGGAACGGGCCACGAGCGCGACGAAGTCGTGAACGACATGGTCGAACAGGTGAAAGAGCGCATCGCCGACTTGATTCGCCAGGGACGAGCGCTCAGAGAGGGCCACATCTCCGAAGACGAGCTCGTGCTGTCATGAAGGTGTTGGTCACAGGGATCTCCGGCAAGCTTGGCCGCCTGGTCGGTCTCGAGCTGCTCCGTCGCGGCTATCAGGTGGTCGGGATCGATCGCCGACCTTGGGACGAGGGTCCCGACCAGATCGAGGTCGTGCAGGCCGACATTCGCAAGCGCACCGCAGAAGAGGTCTTCCGGAACTATCGACCCGACGCCGCCATTCACATGGCGACGGTCACCCACCTGGTGCACAAGACTCCGGATCGCATGCGAGTGAACCTCTACGGGACGCGCGCGTTCATCCAGCACTGCGACAAGTACGGGGTGAAGCAGGCGATCTTCGCCGGCAGGCACACGTTCTATGGTGCGGCGGCCGATTCTCCGCTCTACCACACCGAGGACGAGCCCCCGATTTCCGCCCACGCCTTCCCGGAGCTTGCGGACCTGGTCGCCGCCGATCTGTACGCCGCGTCTGCGCTATGGCGCTACCCGGACATCGCCACGGCCGTCCTCCGGATCGTCTACACCCTTGGCCCGAGCCGTCACGGAACGCTCGCCGCGTTTCTCAAGGGCCCGCGCGTGCCGCTCGTCGCGGGTTTTGACCCTCTGTTTCACTTCATTCACGAGCTCGATGCGGCCGAAGCGATCGTGACGGCGCTGGCACACAAGCTCCATGGGATCTTCAACGTGGCCGGTCCTACGCCGGTTCCGCTCTCGACCATCGTCAAAGCCGCCGGGCGTCGACCCCTCACGATGCCGGAAACGCTGTTCAAAATGGGCCTCGGGAGACTGGGACTCCCGATGCTCCCGGCGGCGGCGATCGACCACCTGAAGTACCCGATCGTCGTCGACAGCGACACGTTCAAGCGCGCGACGGGTTTCCGCTACGGGTACGACGAACGCGAGACGATCCACGCCTTCCGCATGGCGTCCCCCGTCTGAATCGCCGGTTTTTTGACCCGAATGGGCGCGCCGAACGACCCTTCGGTCGATGGCGGCGTCGACCGAACGAAGCGAGCTACGTGGGCAGCTACTCGACGGACGGTATCGCATCGGACACGCGATCGGGACGGGCGGGACGGGCATCGTCTTCGAGGCCGAGAGGCTTGCGACGCTCGAACGCGTGGTGGTCAAGATGCTCCGGCCCGCCCATGCGGGGAATCCCGATCTCACGGCGCGCGTGCGCCGCGAGGTGGAGGTCGCCCGACGGGTCTTTCATCCGGCGATCGTGCCGGTCATCGACCACGGCACGCTGTACGACGGCTCGCCGTACGTCGTGATGAAGCAGATGCGCTCCGAGAGCCTCTCGAAGTACCTGAAACGCAACGGACCGCTCCCGCCGCACGACGTCGCGGTCATCATGGCGAGACTCGCGTCGGTCCTCCACAGCGTTCATCGGCACGGCTACGTGCATCGCGACATCAAGCCCGAGCACATTCTCTTGAACCGGGGCTCGTACGGAGAGCTCGACCTCCACCTGCTCGACTTCGGCGTCTGCGCGGCCGAAACCGCGCCCACCTCGGAGCGCGACCGCGAGCGTGGCCGAGTCTACGGCACTCCGAGCTACGCGTCGCCCGAGCAGGCGAGCGGCAACCCCTACGTCGATGCGCGTGCCGACCTCTTCAGCGTCGGCGTGACGATGTTCGAAGCGTTGACGGGGAAACTGCCCTACACCGGCAACGACGTGAACACGGTCCTTCGAACGATCATTCGGCAGGACGCGCCGCGCCTGAGCACGTTCGCTCCACACCTCGGCGAGGGCATGGACCGTCTGGTCGCGAAGCTGATGTGCCGGAACCCCTCAGGCCGCCACCCCTCGGCTCGTGCTTTGATGCGTGCGCTCGAGCCTTGGCTCCAAGAACGGGTGCGCACGGAGCGTAGGCTGGCAACGACACTCGAGGTTGCGCGCGAGACCACCAGCATTCGACCGACGACGCAGAACGACGTCGCGGCGGCCTAGTCCTTTCGAAGCGCGTCCATGAGACCCTCGACGTCGGCGGGCGCGGCCATCGCGTGGTAGCCCTTGTCGACGTAAAGCACCGTGCCGGTGATGCCGCTCGCGAGTGGACTCGAAAGAAACGCGGCGGCGTGGCCGACCTCCTCGGCGCTGAGCACGTCGGAAAGCGGCGCGTTCAACGAGTAGTACTCGATCATCTTGTGAATGAACCCGATCGCCGAGGCCGCACGCGAGGCAAACGGTCCCGCGGAAATCAGGTTCACCCGATGGCCGGACGCGCGCCCCAGCTCGAAGGCAAGCATCCTGGCGTCGGTTTCAAGCGACGCCTTGGCGGAGGCCATGCCGCCGCCGTAGTCCGAGACGACGCCGCGGCTTGCGAGGTAGGTCAGCCCGAGAAAAGAGCCGCCGGGGCGCATGAGGGGCGCAAGCTTCTGCGCCATCGAAATCATCGAGTAGGCGCTCGCGCCATGGGCGGCGAGGTATCCCGAGCGGCTCGTCTGCATGAGCGGCTTCTTGACCTCGGGACCGTTCGCGAGGCTGTGAACGACGACGTCGAGCGAGCCTTCGCCGAAGTCTTCGCGCAGCTGGTTCGCCACACCCTCGATGCTGAAATCACCTCGGTCGCGATAACGCTTCTGCGCGCGAACCTCTTCCGGCGCGTCTTCGAGCGTGTCGAAATCGGCGTCGAGCGCGTAGATCCGTTCGAACTCCAGCTTCCGCCCGTCGGACAGCGCGAGCGAGGCGTCCAGCTTTCCGCGACGTAGGAGAGTCTCGAAGATCCCGAGAGCGGGAGGCCAGGTGCCCACGCACACAGACGCCCCAGCTTCGGCCAGCGCCTTCGCGATCGCAAAACCAAAGCCCCCGTCGTCCGCGACACCGGCGACCAACGCGCGCTTGCCCGTGAGGTCGATCGACAACATGACCGGAACCTTATCGCCAGTCCTGCCGACCCGCTACACTCCGCGCCATGAACGACGAGGACCAGGGGGTTCAGTACGATCGCGTCGCCGATCGCTACTTCAGCGAGCGAGGCCTCCGGAGGTACGCCGGTGTCTGGTCGCTCTGGGCGCTCGGGGTAGGGGCGGTCATCTCGGGCGACTTCTTCGGCTGGAACTTCGGCCTTGCCGTCGGAGGTTTCGGCGGCCTCCTCGCCGCCACCGTCATCATCACGGTGATGTATGCGGGGCTCTGCTTCAGCATCGCGGAGATGGCTGCCGCACTCCCTCACACCGGCGGTGCGTATTCTTTTGCGCGCTCGGCAATGGGACCGTGGGGCGCCTATGTGACCGGACTTGCTGAGAACATGGAGTACATCCTCACCCCGGCGGTCATCGTGGTGGGCATCGGCGGATACCTCGGCGCGATCTTCGGAACACCCTCCGGCGCGGAGCCACTTTGGTGGCTCGCCGCGTACGCACTCTTCGTCGGCCTGAACGTGGCCGGCGTGGAGATCACCTTTCGGTTCACCGTCTTGATCACCGCGCTCGCGCTCGGCGTGCTGGTGGTCTTCTGGACGACCGCGATTCCGTACTTCGACCTTTCGTATGCGCTCGATATCGAACCCGACCCCGGTCGAAGCGTGTGGCTCCCGAAAGGACCCGCCGGCATCCTCTCGGCCCTGCCGTTCGCAATCTGGTTCTTTCTCGCGATCGAGCAGCTTCCGTTGGCCGCGGAAGAGGCTCGAGCGCCGGCGAGAGACCTCCCGCGAGGCCTCGTCTACGGGCTATTGACCCTGGTGATCGCGGCCTTTCTGACGCTCTTCTTGAACACCAGCATGGCGCCGGGAGCGGCGGCCCTCGGAACGTCGGCCGAGCCTCTGTTCCAGGGCTTCAAGACCATCTTCGGGGAGGGGCTCGGCGCGCGGCTGCTGGCGCTCGTCGCGGTGACCGGCCTCGTCGCGAGCTTCCACAGCATCATCTTCGCCTACGGACGGCAGATCTTCTCACTCTCGCGCGCCGGCTACTTCCCCCGCTGGCTTTCGCGGACACACCCGCAGCGCAAGACCCCTCACGTTGCGCTGCTGGTCGGCGCCGCGCTCGGCTACGCGGTGGCCTACGGGATTCACGCGCTCGGCCCCGAGCACCCGGTCGGTGCGGTGCTGCTCAACATGGCGGTGTTCGGCGCCGTCATCGCGTACGCGCTCCAGATGGTTTCGTTCATCCTGCTTCGCCTTCGGCTCCCCGACATCGAACGACCTTACCGAAGCCCGCTCGGGGTGCCGGGCGCCGTAGCAGCACTCCTGATCGCCGTGATCACGCTCGTGGCGCTCTTCGTAACCGACCCGATCTATCAAAAGGTCGTGATTGGGGCGTCGATTTGGTACGGGCTCGGCTTACTGTGGTTCGCGCTCTACGCGCGGCGCCGCCTGGTGCTCGCGCCCGAAGAGTCGTTCGCGATTTCAGCACACGGTTCACGAGACGAAGGCTGAGCGCCGTGGCAAGCTCCGCGCATGCGCATCTTACTCGTGCGACACGGGGAAGCGGTGGACTCCCGAGCCGCCGGCTCGGACGCGGATCGCTGGCTCACGGAGCATGGGAGGCGCAGCGTGCTGGCGGTCGGCCACACGCTGACGGAGATGGGCCTCGCATGCACCCGAATCTACACGAGCCCGTTGGTCCGCACCGTGCAGACCGCAGAGCTGATCGCCACCGCACAGCCCTCCTATGAGCCCCCCGTCGAAGCGCACCGCGCCCTGGCCAGCGAAGAGGGGACGACGGCCGAGGCGCTTGCGCTCCTCGATGATGCGCTCGACGACGACGTGATCGCGATGGTGACGCACGTCCCCAAGGTCGGCTCGATCGCCGTGCATCTCGGGCAGCTTCCTCAGACGCCGGCATTCGAGCCCGGAGCGGTCTGCCTCATCGACGTCGCCGAGGAGCGCGGCCGCGCGATTTGGATGCTCGACCCGGACACGCTGGCGCTTCGACGTTTCTGAGGCTCACGCGGTGCAAACGCGGTTGCGACCCTGGTTCTTCGCCTCGTAGAGCGCCTTGTCTCCCTGCGAGAAGAGCTCCTCGCCGCTCTTCGCGTGGTCCGGAAACGTCGCGACTCCGAGGGAAGCGGTCACCCGAAGACCGCCGATCTCGGTCTGAACCTCGGTGCGTTCGAGCTCCTCTCGCACGCGCTCGGCGAGAAGCCTGGCGCCCTTCGCGTCGGTCTCTTCGCACAGCACGCAGAACTCTTCGCCTCCAAATCGCGCAACGAGATCCGTCTCGCGCTTCACGCGCTTGAGCACCTGGCTGAGCTCCTGAAGCACCCGATCGCCCGTCGCATGGCCATAGGTGTCGTTGACGGCCTTGAAGTGATCGAGGTCGGTCACGATGAGTGACAGCTTTCGTCCGAATCGGTCGGCGGCCATGAGCTGCTGGTCGAGCTGCTCGAGAAACGCTCGCTTGTTGAGGCACCCGGTGAGCCCATCGGTCGTGGCGAGCTCCTCGAGCTGACGAACGGCGCGCGCGTTGGAGAGCGAGACCGCAAGCTGGTTCGCAAGCGCTTGAAGCGTCTCCCGAACCGAGGTCGCAAAGGCGCCCGACCGTTTCGAAGCGACGATGAGAGTACCGATCGGCTCCTCGCGTACGACGAGTGGAAAAACGAGGAGGGACTCCATCCCCTTTACCTTGGCCTTCTTGGTGAAGAGCACCTGCTGCTTGGCATCGAACTCGCCGCGGTAGGGCAGATAGTGTCGGTTCTTGACGACCATCGCGGTCAGCGAGTTGTTGTCGCGAAAGCGAAGACCTTGGAGGTCGAGGGCGCGTTCCCCGACGGCGCGCTTCACGATGTGGCGCCGATTCTCCGCCTGATACTCGGTGACCGCCGCGAAGTCGTGCGGCGCAATCTCCGAGGCCGCGTCGAGCCCGACCTCCATGACCGCGTCCGGCGTCAGCGCGGTGCTGAAGGTCTGGGACGCTCGGTAAAGAATCTCTTGCTCGCGTTTCGACGTCTCGAGCGCGACGAACACCCGCTCGTTTTCGAATGCTCGCAAGATGTGGGAGGTGCTCTCGCGGAGGAGCGCTTCTTCCCGCGGACTGAAAGGCCGGTCGGCGATGCGGTCGGCGCATAGGACCGCACGAAGATGCCCTCGCTCCAACACGGGGACGGCGATGAAGGACCGGACGGTGGCGGGGCCCCGGTAGTAGCAAATACCCCGGTATCCGGGACGGATCTGCGCCAGATTGGTGGTGAGCTGCCGCCGGAGCGCGGCGCCGACTGCACCCTCGCCAAGCGTGAACGGACCGTCGGCGACGTCGTCACTCTCGGTGATCAGCTCAGCGATGCGAAGCTCGTTCCCAAGCTCGTCCGGCATGAGGAGGATGCAGGTATGGAGCTCGAGCGTCTGGTGCAGCAGCTGAAGCGCATGGAACAGCGCTTGGCGAACCTCCTGGACGCTGGTTTGGTGCAGCCGCTCCTCGTCTCGTACGCCGTCGGACGACGGGGCGACGAGACGAAAGAGTCGCATGTCATCGCGCGCCTTGTTCTTCTGCGCAACGAGCTCTTGCTTCGAGCGGCGCCTCACGCGTGCAATCTCCACTCGGGTGAACACGTGGCTAAGCGCGCCGAACGCGACCACGAAAACCGAGTTGAGGACGAGCATCGTCGCGTCTCTCGACCCCTCGCCGATCGTTGCGACACCGAGCCCAAAGGAAACCGCAAACACGATCAGCGCGGGCCCGGCCCAGCTGGATGCAAACGAGGTGACGAGCGCGACCGCAACGTAGGTCAGCGGATAGAGCTCGCTTCCGATGCCACCTCTCGATTGCACGAACGCAAAGACTCCAACCAGAAGGATCACGCCTAGCTCGAATGCCGCGCGCGGATCGCTGCCCAACCGCTGCGCGGTGCGAACCCGATAGCCGAAGAGCATGAGCCACGTGGCGACCCACGCTGCTTGACCCCAACCGAAGCTTCGCGAACCCATCACGAAGAAGCCCGCGAGAAGAAACGTCGCGAGGATGAGAGCGACCCCGAGACCCCAAGCCGACCTCGCCGTGCGCCGAACGCGGAGCGCTGCCTGAACGAGGGCGGTCATCAAGGCGGTGTTACGCTCGCAAGGCTACCGTCAGCAAGAAAACCGCGGGTTTCGGCTCGGCCGGCCGCTCAACGCTGAGGAAACTGAAAGACCAGCTCTTCTTCACGCACCATCCCGAGCTCGTCCCGGGCGATGCGCTCGACGAAGCTCGGGTCGGTCCGGAGGGCGTCGATCTCGCTCTTCAGCTCTGCGATTTCGTGCACGAGCTCCTGGTTCGAGGCTCGTAGCTCCTCGAGCTCCCCTCGGAGCTTTCGGTACCGGGGAAGCCCCTGTTCGTCGAGAACCAAGGTGGGAACGGTCATGATCGCCATCACCATCAGAAGAAACGGGAGGAGTGCCACGCTTGGTTTCACGCCTCGAAACTGCCCGATCCACCGGGCGTATGGCAATTTTCCGGACCCACGACGGGCTTGACAGGAACCGCCCAGCTTTTAACTTCCATCGGGCGTGACGGTGACCATCGACGAGCGCCATCGGCGAATCCTGTTTGCCGTGGTGACCGAATACATCGCCTCCGGGAAACCCGTCGGTTCTCGCCGAGTTGCGAAGAGGTACGCGGTCCAGCTGTCTCCGGCGACGATTAGGAACGTGCTCGCCGACCTCGAAGAGCATGATCTGCTTCACCAGCCGCATACCAGCGCCGGCCGTGTCCCGACGGACGCGGGTTTTCGCTTCTTCGTCGACGCGATGGCGACGGCCAGCCAGATCTCGGCGGCACATCGGGACGCCCTCATGCAGCGGCTCGCCGACCTCGAGCCGGGCACCGACGCGGTTCGTGCGACCGGTCAGATCCTGAGCCGAATCACGGGCACGGCGGCAATCATCGCGCAGCAGCCACTCGCCGAGGTGACGCTCGACCAGCTTCGCTTCATTCGTCTTGCAGAGGGCAGGACGCTCGCGGTGATGGTGGCCCGTTCGGGAGGCGTCGAGAACCGGGTGGTGAGCACCGAGCTCGAAATCGACGATCACAGCCTCGAGCGCGTGAACAACTACCTCCGGGAGCTGGTCCAGGGAAAGACGCTTCGGTCGGTCCGCGACGCTCTTGCCGTTCGGCTTGCCTCAGAGCAGGGGCAGTATGAATCGCTGCGGGCGCAGGCCCAGCAGATGGTCGAAGCTACCGTCGAAGGCGATGATGAGCCGACCCAGGTGCTGATCGAGGGTCAGGGCGCGCTCTTCGGCCGACCCGAGTTCGGCGATGCGGAGAAGATTCGCGGCTATCTGAGCGCGTTCGAAGAGAAGGAGAAGCTCCTCGAGCTGCTCGAACAAACCCTCTTGGCCGAGGGGGTTCAGGTGTTCATCGGTTCGGAGGCCGCACTCATGGACGTCCGCGACATTAGCGTGATTTCCAGCTCCTACCGCAAAGACGGGTCCAGGGTGGGCTCGTTTGGCCTCGTGGGCCCGACTCGCATGGACTACAGGAAGTACGTGCCTCTGGTCGGGTTTGCAGCCAACCTGTTGAGTGACGTCCTCGATGGACACCTTCCGGATACATCCAAGCGCTCCTAGACAAGGACGGGGAACATGAGCGAGCACGAGGGGGACAAGCCCGAGAACGGGCAGGACACGAGCGAGACCGAGGAGGAAGTCGTCTTTCCCGAAGAAAGCGAGGAGTCCGAGGAAAGCGACCTCGAGAAGGCGCGCAACGAGCGCGACCGGATGCGCGAGCAGCTCCTGCGCGTCGCAGCCGACTTCGACAACTTTCGAAAGCGTTCCCGTAAGGAAATCGAAGAGGTCCGCCGGAGGAGCATCGAAGATACGCTCCGCGAGGTGCTGCCGATCGTCGACAACCTCGAGCGGGCGGCCGACGCGATGGGCAACGCGACGGAGGTTGCCGCGGTCGTGGACGGTGTTCACATGGTGCTGCGGGGCTTCGAAGACGTGGCCAGCCGGCTCGGGCTCAAGCGCGTGGAATCGGTGGGCAAACTGTTCGATCCGACCTGCCACGACGCGATGCAGCAGCAGGAGACCGACGAATTTCCACCAGGAACCATCGTGAGCGAGGTGGTTCCGGGCTACTACCTCGGAGAGCGGCTGCTGCGTCCCGCGATGGTCGTCGTCGCGAAACCCCCGACCCCTACGGATGATCAGGGCGAAGGGACCGCAGAAGGCGTGTCGGAGACCGAGTAACTGCAGCAATGTGCGGAACCGCCCACCGTCGGGCTACAATGAAAAGCAGGGCAAATGGGGAAGATCATCGGGATCGATCTGGGGACCACCAACTCATGCGTAGCATTCGTCGACAACGGTGAAGCGCAGGTCATCCCCAACGCAGAAGGCAGCCGAACGACGCCTTCGGTCGTGTCGTTCGCCAAAGACGGCGAGCGCCGAGTCGGCAGCGTCGCAAAGCGCCAGGGCGTCACGAACCCTGAGAACACGGTCTTCGCGATCAAGCGTTTGATGGGGCTCGAGTTCGGAGCCGAACCCGCGCGGAAGCATACGAAGATGGTGCCGTACCAGGTCGTCGAGAGCGAGCGCGGCGATGCATGGGTTGCGGTTGGAGACGAGCGCTTCTCGCCTCCCGAGATCTCGGCGATGGTTCTCGAGAAGATGCGCGAGGTCGCTGAGTCGTATCTAGGCGACACCGTGACCGAAGCGATCGTGACGGTCCCTGCGTACTTCAACGACGCGCAGCGTTCGGCGACCATCGCGGCCGGAAAGATCGCAGGCCTCGAGGTGCGGCGGATCATCAACGAGCCGACCGCCGCTGCGCTCGCCTACGGATTCGAGCAGCACGAGGGTAAACGGGTTGCCGTGTACGACCTTGGCGGTGGCACCTTCGACATTTCGATCCTCGAGATCGCCGACGGCGTGTTCAGCGTGAAGGCGACCTCGGGCGATACGCACCTTGGCGGCGAGGACCTCGACAACGCTCTCGTCGAAGAGCTTGCCCGGCGTTTCGAAGAGCAGACCGGAATCAGCCTTCGCGAAGACCGCGTGGCGCTGCAGCGTCTGAAGGAGCAGGCCGAGAAGGCCAAGCACGAGCTGTCGTCGGCGCTCGAGACCGAGGTGAACCTTCCGTTCATCGCATCGGACGAGTCGGGGCCGAAGCACCTCGAGACCACGCTGAAACGAAGCGAGCTCGAGATTCTCGTGTCGGAGATCATCGATCGCACGCTCGAGCCCTGTAAGCAGGCCCTCGAAGACGCCGGCATCAAAGCCGAAGACGTCGACGAGATTCTGCTGGTCGGCGGTCAGACGCGAATGCCGCTCGTGCAGTCCAAGGTTTCGGACTTCTTCGGGAAAGACGCCCACAAAGGGGTCAATCCGGACGAGGTCGTCGCGATGGGCGCGGCCATCCAGGGGGCTGCGCTGGCGGGCGAAGTCGAGGAGGTTTTGCTTCTCGACGTCACGCCGCTCAGCCTCGGCGTGGAGACCGGCGGCGGGGTCTTCCACCGGCTGATTCCGAGGAACACCACGGTGCCGACACGCGCCAAGGAAATCTTTACGACCAGCGTCGACAATCAGACGTTCGTTCCGATTCACGTGCTCCAAGGCGAACGTCAGATGGCGGACGACAACAAGTCGCTCGCGAAGTTCGAGCTGGCGCCGATTCTTCCCGCGCCGCGCGGGGTCCCGGAAATCGAGGTGACCTTCGACATCGACGCCGACGGAGTGGTCAACGTCCACGCGAAGGACCTCGGCACGGGCCGAGAGCAGAACATTCGGGTCGTTGCATCGAGTGGGCTCACCGAGTCCGATATCGAGCGCATCATCGGAGAGGCCGAGCAGTACAAGACGACGGACGAGAAGCGTCGTGAGCTGGCTGAGCTTCGAAACGCGGCCGAGGCGCTTCTTTATACGAGCGAGCGCGCCGTGGCGGAATGCCGTGAGCTGGTCGCGGAAGACGTCCTCGCTCAGGTCGACGCCGACATCCAAGCGCTTCACAGCTGCGTCGAAGAGGGTGACTCGATCGCCATCAAAGATGCGCTCGAGACGCTCGAGCTCAGCGCCTACAAGATCGCGGAAGCGATGTACGGCAACGTCGAGATGGAAGCGCCGCACGGCGAAGCCCAAACCGACTCGTGAACCGCGACCCCCGTACCCACGCCGCGAGTGCAGACTGGTTGGCGAGGATGCGCTGGGGGGCGCTCGGCATGGTCGCCGTGGGGATCGCGATCGCGAGCCGAGGCCTCGGCGTCGAGCTTCCACAGGCGCCGATGTGGACCCTGGTCAGCGTCGGAGCGGCGTCGAACGTGTGGCTGACGTCGCGGAAAGAAGCGGCGGGGCCGCTCGGCGTCTTCCTCGTACTCGACGTCTTCTTGCTGACCGGCCTCCTCTACTTCTCAGGGGGCCCAACGAACCCATTCAGCATCATCTACGTCGTCTACATTGCAATGTCTGCCGTCATGCTGTCGCCACGATGGACCTGGACGATCGGAGGACTCTCCGTGCTCTCGTTCGGCGCGCTCTTCCTCGTACACGTCCCGAGCGAGCACATGGGCCACGGCGGTCATAGCGGCGGCTTTCAGTCGCATCTCTACGGCATGTTCGTCGCGCTGGTGCTCGCGGTGGCGCTGATCACCTATTTCGTGAGCCAGCTGTCGATCGAGCTTCGACGCCGGGAGCGAGAGCTCGCGGAGGCCGAGGAGCGCACCCATCGATGGGGAAAGCTCGCATCGATCGCAACGCTTGCCGCGGGAGCGGCGCACGAGCTCGGGACCCCGCTCGGGACGATCGCCGTGGCGGCGAAAGAAATGGAGCGAGAAGCGGGTAAGCTCCCGGGCGCGGAGAGCCTTCGTGAGGACGCCGAGCTGATTCGCGCAGAGCTCGAGCGATGCCGTCTCGTGCTCGATCGCATGGCCGCCGCGGGCGGAGAGCACGTGGGAGAGACGCTGACGACGGTACGTGTCGGCAGCGTCATCGACGACGTTCGCGCGAGGCTGGGTCCCGAGCAGGGAGAGCGCTGGGAGGTCACCCTCGACGTGGAAGCCATCGAGGCGCCGCGCGAGGCGCTCACGCAGATGATCGAAAACATCGCGAGGAACGGATTCGACGCGTGCGACGACGGTCGGGTAGCCCTCGAGGTCTTGGAAGGCGAACGATCGGTCGAGTTTCGCTTCACCGACGAAGGAGCGGGGATGGCTCCCGACGTCGTTCGACGGGCGACCGACCCTTTCTTCACGACCAAGGTCGCGGGCGACCGAATGGGCCTGGGGTTGTTCCTCGCGCGGACGCTCGTAGACTCGCTCGGCGGCCGGCTTTCGATCGACTCGGAGACCGGCCGTGGCTCCACGATCGTCGTGGTGCTTCCGCAACCCACATGAGCGACGCACGCCCCATGGACGCGCCCAAGCCATCGGTACTCCTCGTCGACGATGACGACCGCCTACGTTCGAGATTGGCTCGCGCCTTCGAATCGCGCGGCTACGAAACGTTTCAGGCGCGCGACTACGACGAAGCGATGGCCGTTGCCGAGGACGAGAGCACGGAGTTCGCCGTCGTCGACCTGAGGATGCCGGGGAAGTCGGGGCTCGACGTCGTGCGCGAGCTCCACCGAATCGACGAATCGACGAAGATCGTGGTGCTGACCGGCTACGGGAGCATCGCGACGGCGCTCGAGGCCGTCCGGCTGGGGGCGACGCACTATCTGACGAAGCCGGCCGACGTGGACGAGGTGATCGGCGCGTTCGATCGGGGCGCACTCGAGGCGGAACCGCCCGAGGTCGCCAAGGACGAAGCCCACGAAACCCCGACGCTCGCGCGCGTGGAGTGGGAGCACATTCAGCGAGTGTTGACGGACTGCGACGGGAACATCACCAAAGCCGCGGAAAGACTGGGCATTCACCGACGCTCCCTTCAGCGCAAGCTCGCGAAGTTCCCGACGCCCCGCTGAGCCCCACCGCGACGATTTGCCGCATTCAGCGGAAGGCATCGCGCACCTACGCTCGGGCGGTGCAGAAGCTTTGGGTGATGGCAGCGATTCTTGCTGCGATGAGCGTGTCTGTCGACGCCGCCGCGTGCGGCACCTGCTCCGTCGGGGACCCCACACTCACCATCGTCGGGTTCGAGCAGCCCAAGGGCAATCGGGTACGAACCTCCGCGACGCTTCGACACCGAAACGACCGCATCGGCGAGTCCGACGTCGACCTGCTCACGCTTTCGGAGCAGCGCATGGAGTTGGCGGGCGCCTACTCGCCGACCGATCGCATCAGCATCTCCCTGATGATGCCGGTCGTCCACCGGTTGATTACGGAGGTCAATCTGGCCGAGGCGAACATTTGGGCGCCGGGCGACCTCGACCTTCGCCTGCGAGGCGTGGTGTGGCGAGACCGCAAGTTCGCACCGCAGCACCTCGTGAGTCTCATCGGAGGCCTCGAGTTCCCCACCAGCTCGATCGAATACGGCGAAAATGGCGTCCCTCTTCCTCTGGAGTTCCAGGCCGGCACGGGCTCATGGGACCCGATCGTCGGCGCGACCTACACGATGTTCCACGACCCATGGTCGGTCTACGTGTCGTCGATCGCGATCTTCCCGACCACCGGTATTGCAGATACGAAGGCTAGCAACAGTTTTCGTCAGACGGTGCTCGGGCAGATACAGCCGTGGCGCTTCCTCGCGTTTCAAGTGGGCGCGGAGTTTCGGATCGACGGACCCGGCTACATCAGCGGCATTCGCGATCCGAACACGGGCGGTCACATCACCTACGGAACGCTCGGCATCGTTGGGTTACCGCAGGACAAGTTCATGATTCATGCGACCGCGGCGCTTCCTATCGTTCAGCGACTCGACGGGACGCATCGTGAAGGCTTCGCGTTTACCGCCGGGCTCGTCTATGAGATCTAACGTCGTCGTCGCGTCGCTGGTGATCGCACTCCTGCCACAGTGCATGCGAGTCACAGAGGGCATCGAGGTCGACGTGTCGTATCAGCCGGCAGCGACGCCCGCGCAGATCCGAACCGACCTCGGCTACCGGGTCGCGCTTGATCGCGCACTCCTCGTCGTGGGACAGATCGAGCTGATCCGTTGCGACAATTTTGTCGCGGAGCTCTGGCAGCTGTTCGTACCGGCGAGAGCAAGAGCCCACGTGCTCGAAACCCCAACCCGACTCGGAGAGCCGCTCGTCCTCGACCTGATGGAAAGCGTCGGGTTCGCGGAGTACGCCGGCACGATGAAGCCCCCGCCTGGCCGCTACTGCGGCGTGCGCGTGATCGCGACGCCCGCAGACGCCGATGCGGTGGGTTTGACCGACAAAAACCGTGAAATGACGAGCCACTCGCTCCTCGTCGAAGGCCGGACCGTGGGCGATGTGAACGCCGAGACGCCGTTCGAAACCCGCATCGAGGGACCGCTCGAGCTCGAGATCGAGTTCGAGAGGCCGCTGGTCCTCGACCGCCCCGGCGTCGAGCCCGTCGCCGTCCGCATCGATCAGCGACGCTGGTTCGATGGCATTGATTTTGCACACCTTTCGCCTGCCGAGATGCAGCGAGAGGTAGCCGAAAACCTCCGGATCTCACTGGAGGTCGAGCTCGTCGATTGGGAAGACGGCTCGTAACCACCGCTGGAGCAAGAAGATGAGGAAACCTGTCGTAGTTGGATTGATCGGCGCATCGCTGGCGCTTGGATGTGGAAGCAGTGGCGATGAACCGTTTTCGGACGTGACGGTCGAATTCGCCGCCGTCGTCGACGGCGAACCGTTCGTATGCGGCGACACATACGAGAACCTTGGCTCCGACGACACGTCGCTCGAGCTCACGGATTTTCGTTTCTACGTCCAGGACATCGAGCTCCGAAACTCGAGCGGCGAGTACGTGCCCGTCGAACTCACGGAAAACGACTGGCAGGTCGGGCAAACCGTCCTTATCGATTTCGAAGACAGATGTAGCAATAGCGGTCTAGGCAACCCCGAGGTCAACAACCTGGCCACGGGCGCGGCGGCAGGCGGACCGTTCACGGGCATCCGATTTCAAATGGGCATACCCTTCACCGAGAATCACTCAAACCCGGCCACCGCTCCCCCTCCGCTGAACCTCGACACCATGCATTGGAACTGGCAGGGCGGATACAAGTTCCTTCGAATCGATTCGGGCAACTTCGACATGACATCCTGGCGCATGCACCTCGGCAGCACCGGCTGCGACGGCGACCCCCTTTCCGGAGGCACGACGATGTGCGCCACCTCGAACCGCGTGGACGTCGAGCTCGACTTCGATCCGACGAGCGATGTGGTCGTCGCGGATTTCGCGCGGCTCGTTGAAGGAGCGCCGCTCTCCGAGAACCAAGAGGGCACGCCCGTCGGCTGCATGGCCGGTCCAGGGGACAGCGACTGCGGCCCGCTGTTCGATAACCTCGGTCTTGCATTCGGCGGCGAGGAACCGTCCGGAGACCAGATTTTCTTTTCGGTGGAGACTCCGTAGCTCCCGGCTTCCTTTCGAATGCAGTTGATCCCGTTCTCACTCTTGCTTCTCGTGTTCGTCGCTGCCTGCGGCGAAGATGCGTCGTCCGGCTCGGAGCCGTGGGTTTGGGACCTGCCTGAAACCATCCCAGAGCCTCGGGTGCCTGAAGACAACCCGATGACGGTGGAAAAGGTCGAGCTCGGACGCTTTCTTTTCTACGACACGCGTCTCTCCGGGAACCAGACGCAGAGCTGCGGCAGCTGCCATCAGCAGGACCTGGCGTTCACCGACGGACTCGCGCGCTCCGAAGGGTCGACCGGCGAGCTCCATCCGCGCTCGTCGATGAGCATCGCGAACTCCGCGTATGCAGCTTCGCTCACATGGGCCAATCAGGCCTTGGTGAGGCTCGAGCGGCAGGCGCTGGTACCGATGTTCGGTGAGGACCCCGTCGAGCTTGGACTCGCCAACATGGAGGCGGAGCTGCTCGAACGTCTCCGGGCGGACGAGGGCTACGTGGAGATGTTCGCGGATGCCTTCCCTGAGAAAGCAGACCCCATCGACGTCGACAGCATCACGAAGGCATTGGGCGCGTTTCAACGCTCCGTCGTCAGCTTCGACTCGAAGGTCGATCGTTGGCAGCAGGGCGACCGCACGGCCCTCAACGAGTCGGAACAACGCGGGCTCGCGTTGTTTTTCGGCGCACCCAACGAGGCGGGCGTGGAAGACGCATTCGAGTGCTTCCACTGTCATGGCGGGTTCTTGTTTTCACAGGCCTCGGACGATGAAGGCCAGGTGTTCGACCAGAAGTTCTTCATGAACAACGGGCTGTACAACCTCGACGAAGATGGCAGCTATCCGCCCGGGAACGAAGGCCTCTACGACATGACCGGGGAGCTCGAGGACAAGGGTCGCTTCAAACCCCCAAGCCTTCGAAACGTCGCACTCACGGCTCCCTACATGCACGACGGATCGATCGAAACCCTCGAAGAGGTGCTCGACCACTACGCTCGCGGCGGCCGGCTGATCGAGGACGGCCCGAACGCCGGAGACGGCTCGCTGAACCCGAACAAGAGCCCGCTCGTGAGTGGCTTCGTCATGACGGAACGAGAGAAGGCCGACATGATCGCCTTCCTTCGGGCGCTCACCGACGAGAGCCTGCTCACCAACCCGGCCTACAGCGATCCGTTCGCCGAGGAGTAAGTCATCGAAGGAGGCGAGGCTCTCTCTCGAGAGCAATGCCGAACTCGTCGGCAACGCGTGTCCGGATGTAGGAAGCGAGCGCCAGGAGCTCGTCGGTCGTGCCGCCCCCGTGGTGAACGAGCGCGAGAGCATGCTTTGACGACACGCCCACCGGTCCGCGCCTCATTCCCTTTTCGATGCCGGCCTTTTCGATGAGCCAGCCGGCGGCAAACTTGGTTTGGCCGTCGCCCGCGGGATACCGGGGAACGTCGTTCGGGTCGTCGACCAGGCCCGTAGCCACGGCGTGCTCGACCACACTGTCAGCTCGTTCGGTCGGGATGACGGGATTCAGGAAGAACGAGCCCGCGCTCCGGCGGTTTGGGTCGTCCGGATCGATCACCATCGACTTTCGACGTCGCAGCGCGAGGACCGTGTCTCGAACCTCAGCAAGGGATGCGCCCGGTTCGAGGCTGCGCTCGAGCTCGGCGTACCGGACCGTCGGACGTCCGCCGGGCAAGAGTCGGAAGCGAACCCCCGTCACGACGAAGCGCTCCGGGTCCCGCTTGAACATGCTGTCACGATAGCCGAAGCCGCACTCCGATGGCGTGAGCTCCTTCGAAACCAGCGTGGTTCGTTCGACGACGCCGACGGATTCGATGACCGAGGCGACCTCCTGCCCGTAGGCGCCGACGTTTTGAATCGGAGTGGCGCCGGTGGAACCCGGAATCCCGGTGAGGCACTCGACTCCGGCAAAGCTCGCGTTGATCGCCCCATCGACGACCGCCTCCCAAGGCGTCCCTGCGCCCACGCGCATGTGTCCGCCCTCGTCGAGCTCGAGGCCACCGATCGACATGTGGACGACGAGCCCGGGATAGCCGTCGTCCGGCACGATGAGATTCGACCCGCCGGCCATGATTGCAGCGGGAAGGCCTTCGTCGCGAGCCCATCGGAGCGCGTCCACGAGCGACGCCTCGTCGTGCACTCGGGCGAAGTGGGCGGCACGTCCGCCTAGCCCGAGCGTGGTCAGGGGAGCGAGCGGGACGTCGTGCTCGATGTGGAGCCCAGACATCTATGCCGGCGCGATGCGATCGATGCCGCCCATGTAGGGAACCAGCGCTTCCGGAACCTTCACGCTGCCATCGGCCTGCTGGTTCTGCTCGAGGATGGCCACGAGCGTTCTGCCGATGGCGAGTCCCGACCCGTTCAGCGTGTGAAGAAACTGCGGTTTCCCTTTCGGCTCCGGTCGGTAGCGGGCCTTCATCCGACGCGCCTGAAAGTCCCCGAACCATGAGCAGCTCGAGATTTCGCGGTACGCGTTTTGCGCGGGAAGCCAGACTTCGAGGTCGTACGACTTCTGTGCGGCGAAGCCCATGTCCCCCGCGCAGAGCTGGACGACGCGGTAATGCAGGTCGAGCTTCTTCAGGATGGTTTCCGCGTGGTCGGTGAGAATGTCGAGCTGCGCCTCACCGTCTTCGGGACGACAGAATCGGACGAGCTCCACCTTGTCGAACTGGTGCACGCGAATCATGCCGCGTGTGTCTTTGCCGTAGCTGCCGGCCTCGCTTCGAAAGCATGCGGTGTAACCGGTGTAGCCAAGCGGTAGCTGATCAGCTTCCAGGATCTCGTCGGCCTGGAGGTTGGTGATGGGCACCTCTGCGGTCGGAACTAGGTAAAGGTCATGTCCCGCGGCGTCGGCCTCGGTCTCCCAGTCCTCGTCTTTAGCGATCCGAAACGCGTCCTTGGCAAACTTCGGGAGCTGGCTGGTCCCACGCATCGCGCTGTCTTTGACGAGAACCGGGGGCCACACCTCTTCGTAGCCGTGCTCGCCCGTGTGCACGTCCAACATGAACTGCATGAGCGCGCGGTTGAGTCGAGAGCCGAGCCCTTTGAGGACGACGAACCGTGAGCCGCTGATCTTCGCGGCGCGCTCGAAGTCGAGAATACCGAGGCCTACGCCGATCTCCACGTGGTCTCGGACCTCGAAGCTCAGTGTGGGCCTGTCTCCGACCACCCGCTGTTCGACGTTGTCGGCTTCGCTCAGGCCGTCTGGAGTATCGGCGTGAGGAAGGTTCGGAAGATTCAGAAGGATGCCCTCGAGCTCGGCTTCGACCTCGACCTGTCGCGATTCGCCGGCCTTGATGCGATCGCCGAGTGCTCGTAGCTCCTCGCGCTTGGCCTGGAACTCGGCAGACTTCTTGTCGGCGAATCGACCCATCGCCTGACTTGCCTCGTTGCGCTCTTGGCGCAGCGCCTCGACGTCCGTGATCACGGAGCGACGCTCTTCGGCAAGGGCCGCCAAGCGATCGAGGACCTCGGCGTCCGAGAAACCGCGACGCGCCAATCCCATCTTCACCTCATCCAGGTTTTCACTGACGGTGCGGAGGTCCAGCATGCCGCGGGTCTACAACAAGCGGCCTTTCGGGACCAGCCGGACACACATTTTGGCGTGGCCGGTAAATACGCCTAAGTTGGAGATGTGATCAGCGCGGTTAGAGTGGACCGCGTGGGCGTCGTAGGGGACGTCCATTGCGAGTCCGCGACACTTACTCGAGTCCTCGACGCCTTGGAGACCATGAACGTCGACGCGGTGCTGTGCGTCGGTGACCTCGTCGACGGACCGGGCGATGCGGACGAAACGCTCGGCATGCTCGAGAGCCGTGGCGTTCAGTGCGTCTCCGGAAACCATGAGCGCTGGCTGCTCGAGGGCGTCAAGCGCGACCTCGAAGATGCCACAGCAGCGATCACGCCGAAGTCCGAAGCGTTCATTCGGGGACTCGAGCGCATTCGCCGATACGACACGCCCGCCGGGCCTGCGATCCTTTGCCATGGCGTCGGTGACGACGACGAGGCGTGGTTGAAGCCGGACACGCGCGGATACGCGCTTCAGGACATCCCCACCCTGCGCGAGCTCATGCTCGATGATTCGGTTCTCTTCGTGATCGGCGGGCACACGCACCAGCGGATGGTTCGCGTCTTTCCTGGTCTTACGGTCGTCAACGCCGGGACGATCCACCGCAAGGACGAGCAAACGTTCGCCATCGTCGATTTCGGGGCGATGAAGGTCGAGTTCTACGCGGCGGGTGAATCCGACACCGGGAAGCTCCTCGAGGTGGTGGAGCTGCCCGCGCCCCCGCCGGTCGAGTAGGCGGAGTAGCCCGTCCGAGCGGGCGCCGATACACTGTCTTCGTGGGGATTCTCGAGTATCGAGGCGTGACGAAGCGCTTCGGGCAGCACACGGCGCTCGATGAGGTCTCCTTGGCCGTCGAGCCTGGTGAGGTGTTTGGGCTCCTCGGACCGAACGGCGCCGGCAAGACGACGCTGATCCGAATCGGACTCGACATTCTGCGCGCGGACGAAGGAGACATCCGGCTATTTGGGGCCCCGGTTGGACGCGACGCGCTCGACCGAGCTGCGTACCTTCCGGAAGAGCGCGGCGCGTACCGGCGCTCCAAAGTGCGGGAGCTTCTCGTGTACCTCGGCAAGCTGAAGGGCATGAGACGAGGGCCGGCCCAACGCGCCGCAGACGAGTGGCTCACCCGGGTAGGCCTTGGGCACGTTGCCGACCAACGCGTGGAGAGTCTGTCGAAGGGCATGACGCAGAAGGTGCAGATCGCCGCGTGCCTCATGAGCGATCCCGAGCTCTGTATTCTCGACGAGCCGTTTTCGGGGCTGGACCCGGTGAACGTCGCCCTGGTGACGAAGCTGATCGAGGAACGTCGCTCGCGCGGCCAAACGACGGTGCTCTCGACGCACATGATGCATCAGGTCGAGGCGCTTTGCGATCGAGTGGCGCTCGTTCATCGAGGGAAGCTCATCGTGTACGGCGAGCTCGACGACATCCGGCGGGCGCATTCCCCCAACGAGGTGTTGGTCTGGACAGCGACTGACCTGGTCGCGCTTGGGATGGCAGCGGTCGAACACAAGAACGGGAGCTGGCGAATTCAACTGTCGCCGAGTGAAGACGCTGCGGGGTACTTGCACCAACTCGTTCAGAGTGGCGTGACGGTGGAGCGGTACGAACCGCTCATCGCCAAGATGGACGACATCTTCGTAAATCTGGTCGGAGGAGGGCGCGCGTCATGAGGCCGAAGCGAATCGCCGCCATAGCGCGCTTCGAGTTTCTCGCGGTGGTGAAGCGCTGGTCGTACCTCCTTGCGACCTTCGGACTGCCGCTTTTTCTCGCGGTCGTCTCCGGGACGGTTCTCGGGGTCCAGACGTACTTTCTTTCGCAGCGGGCGGCAGAAAGCTCGACGTTCGGGCTAGTCGATGAGGCTGGCGTCGTGGAGCGCGACCGTTTCGAGGACGATGGAGGCAGACTCGTGTGGACGGATCGAGGCAACGAGATCCGGCTGTTCGAAGACACCGCGGAGGCGGCGAAGCTTCTCGAAAACGGCGAACTCCGGGCGGTGTACGTGGTCGAACCCGACTACCTCGAAACCGGCAGCGTACGTTCGATCGAGTCGAAAAAGACGCCTTTGCTCAGCATGCGAGGAACGTCGGTCGAGCCCCTGCTTCGTTCGCTGCTGCGTCAGTCGCTGCTCGATGGGCGTGTCGACGAGCAGGTGCAGGAGCGAGTCCTTGCCCCCGCTCAGTTCGTGCGGAGTCGGCTCGGCCCAAATGGTCTCGAAACCGAGGATCTCGACCAGGCCCTCGACCTCTTGATGCGAACGACGATTCCCCTGTTCCTCGGAGTCTTGCTGCTCACGGCTCTCTTGAGCGCCTCTGGGTATCTCGTGCAGACGGTCGCAACCGACAAAGAAAGCAAGATCGTCGAAGTGCTCCTCTCCTCGGTAACTCCGGAGGAAATCCTCGCGGGGAAGCTTCTCGGACTGGGCGCTGCGGGTCTCCTTCAGTTCGCCGCGTGGTCGTCGATGGTGGTGTTCGTGGCCCTCACGGCGTCGGCCGCGCTCGCGTCCGTCGTTTCGATTCCCTGGCTCGCAGTCGCGATATCGCCGGTGGTGTTCGTGCTGGGCTATCTGTTCCTCGGGAGTCTGATGCTCGCGACCGCGGCACTCGGCGCCAACGCCGCCGAGAGTCAGAAGCTGACGATGGGTTGGGCGGTGCTCGCGATCGTGCCGCTGATGGTGCTCGTGATCCTCCTCGAGGATCCGCATGGCGTTCTCGCCAACGTGATGACCTGGATTCCGTTCACGACGCCGCTCACGGTGGTGATCCGCCTCGCGGTCGACCCGGACGGAATCGCGTGGTGGGAGGTCGTCGGGTCGATCGCGGTGCTCGCGACCTCGATCTGGCTCGCCATCCGAATCGGCGCCCGCCTCTTCCGGGTAGGCTTCTTACTCACGGGCAACCGCCCCCCCCTAGCCGACCTCTGGCGCCAATCCCGCTA
>CBFCWN010000028.1:0-38908 GCA_965601515.1 uncultured Myxococcales bacterium
CGCAAATCGCGCGGGTCGATCGGTAACCCGTTGAGATTGCGCATGTTCTGGGCACCCCGCGTGTCCCTTTACAAGGTGTTGGTGAGGAAGGCTTGGGTGAGGGTGTTGAAGGTTTGGGCATGCTCGACCATCACCCAGTGGCCGCACTGGGAAAGCAGGAGCGTGCGGGAGTCCTTGCAGCGCTCGGCGATCTTCGTGGCGCCGGAGGAGGGGCAGAACTTGTCGTTCATCCCCCAGAAGCAGAGCACCGGGCACTCGATTTCCGAAAGGCGCTCTTCCTGATTCTTCACGTGGATCCGGGCGATGTTGTCTTTGTGCTGGGTCATCGCAACTTGGTAGCGCTCTTCGATGATCTCGTCGGTGATGAGCGACTCGTCGTGAAGCTGCAGCGTGAAGACCTTGCGCATCGTCTCCTTGCTGATGCCCTCCTTGAAGAGCACGCGAATCATCGCCTTGATGCCCTCCATCTCCATGTACGTCTCTCGCGCTTCGAGGCCCCCTGGCGCCATCAGCACCAGCTTCTCGACCAGCTCGGGGTATTCGAGAGCCATCGCGATCGCGATCGCCCCACCCTGTGAGTTGCCGATGACGGCCACGCGATCGATGCCGATGGAATCGAGCAGCGCCTTGTACTGCCCGGCCACGTCACTCAGCGAATACGTTCCCTCGGCTGGTTTCGTGGAGTACCCGTAGCCCAACGTGTCGGGAACGATGGTCCGAAACCCCTGTTCCACGAGCGCGGGATAGTTGCCTTTGAAGTTGCTCCAGCCGCTCGCGCCCGGCCCCGAGCCGTGGATGAACACGACCGCGCCGCGCTCGCCGCTACCGGCATCGTGGTAGTGCATGGTGATTCCGCCGCCAACCTCGGCGTACTTCCCCTCGGGAACTGCTTCCACGACCATCTTCAGTCCTTCTTTTCGCGAGCTTCCTTGGCTCGGCGATACGCCTTGGTGAGAAGCTGCGGCGGATGATGTCCCCACTCGCTGACCTTGCCATGCGTCACGGCCTGCCACCCCTCGTGAATCTCGATCGCGCCGGCGCCGAACTCGAAGTGGAAGCCGGACGGCGTGTAGCCGTAGAACGAAAACATCTTGTCGTTCGGATGACGCCCAAGCGTCTGATGCACCATGCCGCCCGAGAACAAGAAGCGGTCGTAACAACGGCCCACTTCGTCCATCGACGCGGCCTGCACCATGAAGTGGTGAATCCGCTTGAGCTGACCGCCACCAAACGCGAGCGAGTGGTGTCGCGTGTTCGCATGCATGAACGTCACGTTGATCTTGTGCCCGAAGTACTCGCAGCGAATGTAGTCGCTGAGCGATAGTCCAAAGACGGCCTCGTAGAACGCCTCATGCTTTTCGTCGTCCTTCGAGACGACCACGACGTGACCAAAACCCTGCTCTTCGGCAACGAACCCGCCCTCGACGACCTTCGAGACGAAGGGCTCGCTCGCCTTCTTCGGCCCGTAGAACACTTCGACGGGATTCCCGGCAGGGTCGTCGAATCGAATCATCGCCTCCACTTGTCGAGCCTTCGCCTGCTCGTCGGTGCCCTGCTCCACCGCGTGCCCAAGCTCGTTTACGCGCCCCGCGATCAGCTCGAGATCCGCGGGCCCTTCGACCTCCCAACCGATCGCAACGAGGTCGTCCGCAGGCCCGTGCTCTATGAAAAAGCGCTGATTATAGCTGTCCATTCGGAGCGAGAACCCGGCGTCGCCGCGCCTGTCGACCACGTCCAGCCCGAGCACCTTCGTGCCGAAATCCTCCCAAGCCGCAAGGTCGCTCACCTCGAAGGCCAAGTACCCTAACTGCTTCACCGCACTCATCTGCTAGCCTCCGGGTCGAGCATAGTACGGCCCAGTCATCTTGCTACGGAGAAAGTGGATGCACACGCAGACGCAAACTCGAACTGAACCGCGCACCCGTGGTGTGACGATTCCGACCATCGCCGCCATCGCGACGTTCGTGATCGGACTCACATCGCTTCACATCTGGCTGCACTACGAGACTCACGGCGTGTTCAACGCCACGCAGATCGGACTCGCGTTCTTCCTCGTCGTGAACGTGATGATCGCCTGGTGGGAAATGGCGCTCTTCTTCAGCCAAGACAAGATCCAAGCCGAATACGACGACCTCCGCGAATCTTACCGCGGCCGGGAAATGGAGGCGTGCGCAGAAGTATTCTCGCGTCCGATCCCGATCACACGCCTGCTCGCGTTCGACGAGTGGACGCGTGTCTGGTCGAGCTACTCGCTCTTCGATCCCGGCTACTCCGACCGCCGGTCCTTCGGCTACAACATCGACGTCGGCAACGGGTTCAGCACCCTCATCCCCGCCACGCTCTTCGCCTTCAGCATGACCTTCGAGTTCATCCCGGCGCGCATTCTCGGGATCATCGGTGTCATCATCTTCTGGCAGATGTTCTACGGGGTCGTCGTCTACTTCTTTCAGTTCTTCAACAACAAACGCTACAAGGGCCACCGCGTGAAGGACATCGTCCTGTTCGTCGGCGTGAGCAACGCCGCCTGGGCGTTCTTCCCCCTGCTCGGCCTTTGGGCGAGCATTCAGCTCATCATGGACGGCACGTACTCCGTCTTCATGTAGCCCCAATTACGCGGAGCGCGCGCTTCGCTTCAACATCATCTTCTGCATCAGTCGGAAATCGGCAGCTGCCTCGCGGTGCTCCGCACCAAACGGATACGGGGCCCCGACCGCATGCGCCACCACCAGGCCCGACATGAACGACAGGTCATGCCCGCCCTCGGGCGTGGTGAACGTTCCGCAGTAGTACATCCCGTTCTTCCCCTGCATGTACCGCACCATCGTCATGATCAGCAGATTACGAAGCGACACCGTGTGCGTCGGATGCGGAAGGTGAATTCGCTTCTGCACCTTCTCGATGGACTTGTGCGAGTTGAAGGTCACGAGCATCGGCACGCCGGCGTCCTTGATGTTCGGGTTCTGCGCCGAGATGACAAACGTGCACTCGAGCGATCCACTCACGCCGATTTCGGAATACGTGTTGTAGCCTGAGAGAATCCGCTCACGATGCTTCTCCGGCAACACCGTGGTGTCTGAATGCACGATGAAGTTGGCGAAGGTGGGGTCGACGTCGTCCACATATTCCGCATTTCCAAGCAGTAACCGCTGCAGCCAAGTCGGCGAGTCGAGCGCCTTCAGGACGGAGCTCGAATCACACGCAAACACCACTTTGTCGACTTCGCACGTACGCCCCTCTTGATCGGTGAGGACGTAGTCCCCCGGCTTCCCCCTCACGCTCACGATCTCGCGATTGGTGTGAACTCGGTCCGCAAACGAGTCGGTCATCCGATCGAACACGACGCGTGGCGCCCCTACCCAGGTTCCCATCTGCGTGGGCTCTTCGAGAGGCACGATGCTCTCGAGCAGCGGAAGGATGACGGCGGGCACCCCTTTCATCGAGGTCGTGATGAAGCTCGCGCAGTGAATCGGGACGAAGATCTCTTCCCAAAACGCCTTTGAAACCCCGAACAGTCGAGCGAGCCAGTAGAGCGGAATCAGGTTGAGCGGGTTGAAGTACGAGAAATGGTAAAGCGAATCGTGGGCTTTCCTCGGCATGAAGACCGAGTTGATCGCGTCTACGAACCGAACCAAGCGCTTCCACCGTCGGAAATCCGGCGCAAAACGCTTCGCCATCCCGGTTTGCCCATCCTGGCAATAGTGGCCGTCCGGAGTCTGCACGAAGTAGGAAATCGGAAGCGTCGTGATCCCAACGCCGAGCTCTTTCAGGAGCAACTCGTAGTTGTGGTAGTACATCTGCGGCCAGGCCACGACGAGCAGAGGCGATTCCGCGTGCCCGTCCGGCGTCTCCCAGCGAAACGTCTTTGCGTTCCCGCCAATGGCAGAGGTCTTCTCGAAGAGATCCACCTCGTACCCCGCACGCTGGAGTGCCCATGCGGCCCCCACCCCGGCGATTCCGCCGCCGATCACACCGATCTTTTCCGTCACTGCTTCCTCTGCTGGTTGTTCACGAGCGCCTGGGAATCAGGTCCACCATCGGCCCCCGGAGCAAGGTATGACAGAGCCCCTTGTAGATGCCCAGCGATTCATACACCGCCGCCGTCATGGTCACGTTTCGAATTTGGCCGCGCATGGTCAGCGGAAACCCGTTGTGAAGAAACCCGAACGACAGCCCGAGCTTGGGGTTCGCCCAGCCACCAGCGCCGCCGAGTCCGAAGTGCCCGAACGCGTCGGGAACGTCCATCAAGAGCGCATCGGTGCGATGGTACCCAAGCTTCCAGTGCAACGGGTAGAGCACCACCTTGTCTGCACGTCGAGTCTGTACTTCGGATGCGCGCTCGATCACTTCCGATGAGACGAGGCGCACGCCGTCGAGCTCGCCACCCATCGAAAGCGCCGCATACATTCGAGCGATCGACCGTGCCGTCGCGACTCCGTTGAGCGCCGGAAGGCATGCCTTCCAAAACGCGGGATGCGTGTACAGCTGCTTGGCGTTCTTCGGCGTCAGGCCTCGCTTCCACAGATCGCGCACTGCTTCGCTGCGAATCCAAAACGGAACTCGATAGTCCATGTCCAGCCGCTTCGCGTGACGGCGCTGCAGAGGCGGAAGCCCGACGAAGTCGGGGAGCCGATCCATCTCACCGTCAGCCTCCCCGACGTACAAGCCGTCGAGGCCGAGTGGTTTCGCAATCCTTTGACGCACGAACTCCGGCACAGACAGCCCAGAGACGCGTCGGATCAGCTCTCCCACGAGCCACCCGAACGTGACGGCTTGATATGCGTTGGCCGTGCCGGGGTGAAAGTCAGGCGCCGCACGCTCGAGTCGAGAGACGATCAGGTCCCAATCGAGAATGTCCGTGATGCGGTCCACCAATGGAGTGAGCCGATGCAACCCGGCTTGATGCGAAAGCACCTGCCGCACCGTGATGAGCTCCTTGCCGTTGCAGGCAAACTCAGGCCAGTAGTCCGCGACTTTGGCGTCGTAGTCGATGCGCCCCTCGGTCGCGAGCATGTGCAATGCCGTCGCAGCGACACCTTTCGTGCCCGAGTAGCAGATCGACATGGTTTCGTGCTGCCAGGGCCTCCCATCGGCCAACGCTCTTCCACCCCAGACGTCGACCACAGGCTTGCCGTCGAGGTAGACGCAGACGGCGGCGCCGCCGCGAAACTGCCGAAGCTGCTTTCTCATCAACTCGATGACCGGCTCGAACCGCGAGTCGTAGTCCCCTCGAATTGCTTCAGGTTTCGACATCTTCCCTCGACGCTGTAGTACCAGTCTCAGGTCAGCGGTCCAAAAATCGCTGCCGCGAAGTCGAGCAGGAACAACAGAATCATCCCTGCTGACAGTGCAGCGGCAGCGGTGACCGTGAGGTTCCAGTTGGCATCTCTTTCCTCATCGATGTGAAAGAAGATCGGAAAGCTCGCGATGAAGTAGAGCGCGTAGAAGAGCGAACCGTATGCGAGCATTCGGTCCATGTCGCGATAGTAGAACTGGCTTTCAATCCACGGGTTCGCCATCGTCTTCGTCTCGACCCATGCCCAGAGATAAGCGACGACCACGAGCAGGATCGGCCACAGCATCTTCACGAACACCAAGCGGGACGTTCGCAGGCGACGCAGCACGATCACCGCGGTCGTGTGATAGGTGAGGAAGTAGGCCTGCGTAAGGAGGTACATGATGATCGGAACTTCCTGCTCCCCCGATCCGACGAGGACGGCCTGCAGATTGAGGTCGATCATCGGGTAGTCATAGACCATCCCGAGAACGTCGAAGAAGTACGCACTGCCAAAGTAGTTCGCGGCGAAATTGAAAATCGCGATGTAGAGGTTCGCCTTGAACCAATATGTTCTGTACCAAGGGCGTCCGATCGGACGTTCGTCGCGGATGAACGCCGGGATGAGCACCAATGGCACGGCGACCGCGACCCCCACGGCCAGAAAGCCCCATTCGCCCAGGCGAAGGGCGAGTCCGGTCCCCATGACGAACGCCATGAACGTCATCCACACCGGCGAGTACGCGAGAAAGAACTTCTCGCCCCACGCTTTGCTCGGGTTGGCCGAGAACCAGCGGGGCGCCGGAACGTCCTGCGTCACGTCGAGCCCCTCACTATTTCTTCCTGCGGTTCTTTCCGAACAAGGGCTCGGTGTACACCTGTGCGCCGAACGCGAGGAACCACGTGTTCCCTACCTCGAAGTTCGAAAGCCCCTGCGGCTGATTGCCGAACATCAGCGGTAGGAACCCCCACTGCAGGAAGAAGTCGACGAGAAGCTCCTTCTTGCTCTCGTATGTGTAGCCCCCGCCTAGGAAAAACGGAAGCTCGACCACCGCTTTGACTCCAGGTCCGCCGTTCAGGTTCACCACGCTGACGCCGCCACCAATCTGAACGAAGCCGTGGTCGGTGACGTTGACCGTGCCAGCGCCGCCCCAGTCGAAATCGAAGGTGACGTTGGACGGCGAGTCTGTGAAGCCCGCGTAGGAGTCGCCAGCAACGAGTGTGAAGCCCGTGTTCATGTCCATCGTGAAGATGCCGAGGATCTCGAAGATACGAAGCGGTACGTTCGCGGTGAGTCGGAAGTCGGTGTTCGCAGGGAGCGTGAGGACGACGTCGATACCGACGGCGAGGATGTCGTTTTCGTGAAACTGATACCGCGCGTAGACGGGAATGTCTCCGTAGCGACCGGAGGGCGACATGATCACCGTCAGCAATCCGTTGCCCGCAGTGGCCGGCACCGTACCGATGCGCTGACTGCTGATTCCGATCTCGAGGTTCTCTACCGGGGAAAGCGCACCGCCGATGTCTATGGAAGACAGCGTCCCAGGCGAAGAGGTCCCGCCGACGTAAACTCGTCCGTCCGCACGCACCATCCCCTCGTTTAGAACGAGTGGACGCCGCGCCCAGCGGATCGGATAGCCGTAGCTCGTCCGGGGGGTTTCCTTTTCGAGCTCCGCCTCCTGCTCCGCGTAGTCCTCCGTTTGGGTCGCGTCCTCGGACCCCTCGGCCCCCTGAGCGCGCGAGCTCGAGGGAAACGAAGAACAGGCGAGCAAGGCCACGACAGCAAAGAGCCACATCAAGCGAAACGACATATCAACTCCCGTCAAACGAGTGGCTGTATCCCAGATAGTTGGCCTCGTTGTCGATTGAATTCGCGCGATGCGCCTAGACCCGTCGCCGGTAGCGAATGCGAATCGGTGGCTTTGGCCCGAGAACGAGACCCTGAAAGTCCGTTTCGACCGCATCGCCAACGAGCTCGAAATCGTAGCGATTGAGCAGAACTGCGACGATGGTCTTGATCTGCAAAATCGCGAATGCGTTGCCCATGCACTTGTGGCGTCCACCGCCAAACGAGATGTACGTGAAGGGACGTCGATCTTCTTCGCGAGGAGGAAGGTAGCGGTCGGGGTCGAACTCGAGGGGGTTCTCGAAGACAGTGCCATCGCGATGCGCGACCATGGGAGAAACCGCGACCCAGTTGCCCTTCTTCACTTTGTATCCGAGGATTTCACAGTCCTGCAGCGCGGCGCGGAGCAGGATGAAGAGCGGAGGATGAATACGCAGCGCTTCCTTCACTGCGCCTTCCGTCTTTTCGAGGTCCCGCAGCGAAAGAAAGTCGTAGTCCTCGCCAGCTGCGTAGCGCGACCGTATCTCGTCTTGAACTTCGCCGAGGAAGCGCGGGTGTCGGAGAAGCTCGATGAGCGTCCATGCCGTCGTGACCGAGCTCGTGTGGTGACCCGCGAACATCGCCGCGACCAGCATGCCGGTGATCTCGTGATCGCTGAGCTTGGTGCCGTCCGAGTACTCCGAGTCCATGAGCGTCTGTAAGAAGTCTTCGCCGCGGTAGCCAGACTGCCGCCGCTTCTCGACGATCTCCGAGACCATCTCGCCAAGCCGTGCGCGCGCCCGGTCGCGACGTCGAAAGGCCGGAATGGGGAGGTAGGGATGAATGTAGCCCCAAGCGACGATGCCGCGCTCGAGGTCATAGTAGACCTTGGCGAACTCTTCGCTCATCTCGTTTCGAAACTCGGTTCCGAGCAGGCAGCTGCTCGACGTGAAGTTGGTGAGCATCCCGAAGAACGAAGAGGCCTCGATCTCTCCCTCATCGCCCCAGTCGCGGATGATGTCGAGGGTCTCTTTGGCGACGATCTCGGTGTACGTACGCATGCGCGCGTTACGAAGCGCCGGGTAGAGCATGTGCATCTGCTCCGCCATCCGCGCCGGCTCCGCCCCGTAGGCCACACCTTCCCCGAACACGGGAACCATCATCTTGTAGGCCGCATTTGGGCTCAGCACCTCGTCGGGCTTGCGAAAAAGCGCCTCCTGCGCCTCTGGGCCCGTGAACAGAATCATGTCCTTGCCGAAGAGTTTGAATCGACCGACTGGACCGCATTCGTCGTACGTGCGCTGCAGCAGGCCGATCGTGTCTTTCACGAACGTCAGCGTGTGACCGATGAAAGGCAGCCCACCCTTGAGCTTGGGGGGACGTTTCGCGGCGCCTCCGGTGATGGGCGCGTGGGTGGATTCGGCAGTGGCTGTCACGGAGTGCTCCTCAATAGGCTACGGCGAAGTTGTTCTTCGATACGGTTGGACAGGGCGTCTGCCCCCTCGTTCATGTCGTTTTCGACCCAGGCGGACATGAAGACCTGCTGAATCGACACCATGAGGCGCGCCGCCATGACCGGGTCGTTTTCATGAGCGTCGCCCTCGCGCATCGCTTGCTCGAGCACCAGCGCGATCAGCTCGATCCCTCGGCGCCAGGCGGTGACCTGCCCCTCGCTGACCTCCGTCGGATTGAACGCCCATGCGCTGTTGGCGAGGTGGATCCGCAAGAAGTCGGGATGCTCGGTCAGCCATCGAACGAAGACCCGGTTTCCGTCGAGGAGCCTTTCGACAGCCGGCGCATCCGTGCCGACGGCGTCGCCCGCGAGCCTAAACAGCTCGCCAAGGCGCTCGTCTTGAATCGCATCGAAGATGCCCGCCTTTCCGTCGAACACGGAATAGAGCGTGCCGAGCGAAAGGCCCGACGACGCGGCGATGTCTTGGATCTTCGTTCGTTCGTAGCCACGCGTCGCGAAAAGATGCTCCGCGGAAGCCACCACGAGACCTCGGTACATCGAGGCTTTGGCGCTCTTCGCGCGTGCGACGGCCTGTGCCATGCCATCCGCATAGAACGTGATTCTATTTTTTGCAACTTGCTTCTAAAAGCCAACGATGGCAACACTCAGACCATGAAGATCAAAGCGGATTTCGACCTATGCCAGGGTCACGCCAACTGCATGGGGGAGGCGCCCGAGGTGTTCGAGGTGGACGACAAGGGATTCCTCAACATCCTGCAGGAAGAGCCTCCCGAGGAGCTCCGAGAGAAGGTCGAGCTGGCGGTCAAGTACTGCCCAACGGGCGCCCTCAGTCTCGAAGGCTGAAGGTTCGCCTCGCTAGCGGCAGGGCCCAACCCCGGGAGGCGGACACTGGGCCACCGCCAGGCCATCCATCGTCAACGCCACGGCGATGTGGATCGCAGCGCCGCCCCAGATCGAACGCGTGCGCATCGCGAGGGTTCCGAGGACCACTCCCGCGACGATCGAGCCGAGTGCCTCCGGCATCGGCTTCGAGAAGTGAATCATGCAGTACGGGACGAGCATCACAAAAATGGCCCCGGAGCCGAATCGGCCGCTCAGCCCTTTCAGCATGTACCCGCGGAAGAAGAACTCGAGCGCAATGAACTGCAGCGCATAGAGGAGCTCCCACACGATGAAGTGCAAGAGCGATTGGTTGGCGTACCGGTAGAAAGGATACGTCGCCAAGAACTCCGGCCTGCTGGCTGCGAACGCGATGAACGGAACGACGAGAACGCAGAGGACTGCGTAGATCCAAAGGTGCCCGCGGAGACCTTGCGCGGAGAGGTAGTAGTCACGGAGCCGCTCTCCGGGCATGAGCAGCACGGTTGCGCATGGGATGACGACGTAGGCGAGCACCCGGATTCCCGCCCACCATACGCGCGCCCAGAGGTCCCACTGCTCTCGATCGTGGAGGTTTGGGTCGTACGGAATCAGGCGAGAAAACGTCGAATCGTTCCCGAAATACTCCATCACCGCGAGGACGACCGCGGTGGTGGTGAGGATCACCGCGGGTCTCCAGTCGAAGGCGGAGCTGCGCTGGCGATCGGCCTCGAAGTCGGCTTCCTGCCAAGGGTCCACCAGCATTCGTCGGGCCCACGTCTTCATCGCTTCCATCGGGGCGCGGGACTATAACCGATGGGTTAACCCGTTTGTAGGCTAAGATCGAATCGGATGGCAGCCGCCAAAGACAACCGGCTTCGCAACGTGATCGTGCTTGTGACGCTTGCGCTTTGCGCACTCTTCGCCGCTCAGGGTGCGACGGCGTTGCTCGCCTCGAAAGCGATCGGCGGCGACGCCGGCGGCGATGCACGAACCAAGAAACGGCGCGCCGTGGCCAAGCCTACGAGTGACCGACACGACGCAGCCGTCGTCCTTCGGCGGAACATCTTCGACTCGGCGCTTGGGGACCTGACCCTGGTCGAGGTCGAGGAGAACCTGCTTCCCAACTCCGACCTCCCCGATGAGGAGGTCGAGGCGCTCTGCGAGAACAGTCTACGGCTGATCGGAACCGTGGTGGTCCCAGGTCAGCTCGAACAATCGCTCGCGGCGATCGTTGGGAGTGACAGCAAAGCGGCCCTCCACCGAGGCGGCGGCGACGTCGAAGGCTCCCGAATCCGTGCGATTCAGTCCGACGCGGTCGTACTTCAGACCACGAGCGGTTTCTGCCGTATCGCGATGTTCGAGGTCGCACCGCAGGGCGCAAAACCCGTCGCAGCGCCGGTGAAACCCACGAAGAGGAAGAAGAGGGGTAAACGCGGTCGCGGCCCGCAGGCGGACCGCAACGCTGGCCTCACCGAAACGGAGATCGCGGAGGGGATCGAGAAAGTCAGCGATACGAACTTCAACATCTCGAGAAGCATGCTCAACAAGGTGCTCGACAACGCCGGTCGACTCATTGGCATCGCCGCGGTGCAGCCGAAGATGGTCGACGGCGAATCGATCGGAATGGAGATTCGAGGAGTTCGCCCAGGAACACTCCTCACGAAGCTCGGCATCAAGAACAACGACATCTTGGAGAGTGTCAACGGGCAGTCTTTGACGAGCACGGACGCCGCGCTCGGCGCGTACACCACGCTTCGCACATCCGACAAGTTCAACCTCTCCGTCCGGCGGGACGGAAAGTCGATGCTGATCAACTACAACCTTCAGTAGCGGCGCTCTAGAGCTTTTCCCGAGAGTCGCGCCATTCGTCCGGAATCGAGCGTACGTGAAGGTCTCGCTGCGGGAAGGCGATTTCAATGCCCGCCTCACGAAACGCCTTGTCGATGTTCATGTGAAGCTCGTGTCGGGCGCTGAACCTCTTCTCGACCCCGCGCGTAAAGATTCTAAGCTCGAACGACAGCGAGCTGTCGCCGAAACCGAGAAAGAACACCTGGGGCGGCGGGTCGTGGAGTGCGAAGACCGAGTCGTTCGCAACGCGCTTGAGCACCTCGACCGCCCGGTCGGTGTCGGAACCGTATGCAATGCCAACGGGGATCTCGAGGCGCAGAACGGGATCCGAAAGCGTCCAGTTGACGAGCTGGCCGATGACGAACTCCTTGTTCGGGACGATGAGCTCTTTTCGGTCGAAGCCGGTGATCCACGTTGCGCGAATCCGAATCTTCGATACGACGCCGTCGATGGTCCCAACGGAAACGGTATCGCCAACGCGGATCGGGCGCTCGAACAAGATGATGAGACCCGAGATGAAGTTCGCAAAGATCTCCTGAAGACCAAACCCGAGACCGAGACCAATTGCTGCGACCAGCCACTGAATGCTCGACCAGCCGACGCCGATCGCGTCAAACGAGATCGCCAATCCCGCGAGCACGACTGCGTACTTCACGATCGTCGAATACGCGTAGCGCTCGCCCGGTCCGAGTCGCCGGAAGAGCGTCGCTTCGAGAAGCGCAGGCAAGGCTCGCACGAGGGCAAGAGTGAGAAGCCCGTACAACAGAGCGCGGAGGAGGTCGGCCAGCGTGATGGCGACGCGTTGGTCCTCGGTGACGGTCCGCTCCATCCCCGTCGGGTCGAGCTCCGTGACCGTGACGGTTTGGGTCGTGCTCCAAAGCTCGACGTTGTCGAGGACGCGCACGGCGGGAAGCATGTCCGCCCAGATTCCGAACACCGACAGAAGCGCGATGAGCAGCCCGGTTCCGACCATGAGCCGCGTGATCTTCAGGGTGGGGGCCGGGACCGGCGTCGCGGGCTTCTGCTCGAGTGCTTCGTTTTCTGCGAGGACCCGACGTTCGCCGAGCATGGCCAGTCGCGCGGCGAGGTACATCGCTGCGGTCAGCAAAAAGAGCGTGAGAAGAGTGACGTGAATGTTCGTCGTGAACTGAAGCGCCGTCCAATAGAAGCCCCGCAGCGCAGCCGCGATGAGGAAAACCGGAAGCAGCACCGCGCCAAAGCGCACCAGGCGCCACCACCAGCGATACTTGATGCCGGAGGCCGAGAGCGCGACGAGCCATCCCTTGCTGCGGACGGCGCGTACGTTGAAAACGGTGACGCCAACCATCGCGATGATGAAGCACGCGCGACCGACCGATTCGGTCCAGGCATACTCCCCTCGCTGCTCGTAGACGAAAATCAGAAACGTCGCCGGGACGGTCACCCAGACCAGCCATCGCAGGTCGCGCCAAAGCGGCTCGACCACCTCGTCCGACCATCCGCAATGGTCCCGCAACACACCGCGCGGCCGCACCAGCTGACGAGGGATCCGGATGGATGCCCAGAGCGCAGCCGCGATGAGTAGACCGTACGCAATGTCGCGCGTGTACTGAGTCGCAGACGGCGACTGCCCGAGACGCCAGCCAACGTACGCCACAAGCGCGGGAAGTCCTATCGCCAGCACTAGGCTGATGCCGAGCGCCTGGGCGGTTGGTCCGAACTTCACGCACGTCTCAGAGCGCGCCTCGTCAGCGAGCTCTTCGAGCCGACGAGGCGCACGCCTTGCGAACGGGATGAACAGGATCAGCAAGAGCAGAGCAAGCAGGTGGAGCGCCCACGCGCGACCTGCGGCGTCACGAACCCCTCGCCAGAGCTGCTCGCGAAACTTCGCCCCCGTGAGCCACGCGAGCCCCTCGCGACCATCCGAAAGCAGATTGTATCCGACGCCACGGCCGCTTGGAATCCACAGAATTCGCTCGTCGATGAAGTCGAGGAGGTCTTCCGTTCGATCGATCAGCTCTTGCTGCTGCGCGTCGAAGTCGACGAGCTTCTGAAAGTAGGTCTCGTACTGCTCGATGAGCGCGTCCATGTAGCGCCGCTGTGTCTGGAAGAGCTGCCGCAGTAACTCCCGGAGCCGTCTTTCTTCCTCGGGAGCGATCGGCTCGTCGACCGATTCCATCACCTCGTCGACGAGTGAATCGATGTCCGCCAACGCCTCTCGCTGCTCGCGCAAACGTATCTGCTGAAGCTGCACCGAGCCGATTTGCTCCTGTCGCATGCGAATGAAGCGACGGTACATGCCGACGTCTGGGGCGTCCGCGCGGTGGCGGCGAAGGAGCGTGCCGACGGAATCGGCGAGGCCGACGGCTTCGACGCGGGCAGCAAGCCGCGTGAGCTCCGTCTGAACCTCCGCGACGCGGCGTTCGGCTCGCGCGTGCTTCTCGCTGACGTCGCGAATCTGATCCGAAAGACCGCCTTCGCTCGTCCATACGGACGCAAGGGCGTCATTGCGCTGGTTCAAGTCCTCGAGCGTCTGTCGAACGTCTGGCGGAATGGCGGTGAGCTCATCGAGCAGCTGGGCCGTCGACTCGGAGGTTTCTTCGACTTCGAGTCGCTCGAGGCGCTGCTCTTCCTCACGCAGCAGTCGCGAAAGCCCCTCGTAGTACGCGATACGAAGTTTCGCCCGATCGCTTCGCTTGGCGAGGAGCGCCCCGCGAACATCGTAGCTCGCGAGCTCGTTGCTGTAGGCGTTGATTTCGGCTGCAAGCGCGTCCTTTCGGAGCCGATCGATCTCCGCGACGATCGGTTGCAGGGCGGAGTCCTTCACCCCGGTCGGAGGCGCCTCTTCCAGCTCCTTGAGTCGCTGCCTGGCAAGCGCGAGCAGCTCGGGCAGGCGCCGCCGCCGCTCCGTGCGAGCGCCAACCTGCGCGTCGAGCTCCGTCGCCTCCGTTCGGGCGGCCGCAAGATCACGCTCCGCGGCAAGAAGCTCGACTTCAACTTGGCCTATGGAGAGACCGTCGGGGAGCTCGACGTCTTCTCGACCTTGGAGAAGCTCGATCTCCTTTTCCAGCCGTGCGAGGCGCGCGTTCGCCTCCTGGCTGGTCCGCAGATACTGCTCGGACATCGCTGTCCACTCAGCAACCCGCTGCTCGAGCTCCTGCTTGCGTTCTTCGAGCTCGGCGCGTTCGGTGGTGGCATCCGACTCCGCGGAATCGCCGGCCGGAAGCCCAGGCACCTGCCCATACGCGCTCCCCGAGAGGGAGCTGACGACGGCAGCCAGCGTCAGCAACCACGCCGCGCGCAACCTCATCATTGGGGCCGTCGGTTTCGCATGAGCCCCTCTTGCGCGACGGACGCCACGAGCACGCCGTCTTCCGAGTAGATGTGTCCGAAGTTGAGCCCACGGCCGCCGGACGTGCGGGGACTCCGTGTCACGTAAAGCAGCCATTCGTCCGCCCGGCATGCCTTGTGGAACCACACCGCGTGATCGAGACTCGCAAGGATCAGCTTGTCGGTAAGGAAGCTGTGTCCGTGCCAGTTGAAGGAGCTCTCGAGCAAACCGTAGTCACTCGCATACGTGAGCACGGCTTGATGAACGACGGGATCGTCACCGAGGTTGCCCGAAGCGCGAAACCACATCCGCTGCGCATCGGTGTGCGCCTCCGGCTCGAGCAAGTCGACGTGGTCGACTTCGCGCCGCTCGATCGGACGATCGAGCTTCAACAAGAAATCCACGGCCGGATGAGGAGACCGCTCCTTGTACGCCTCGAGACGTTCGAGGTTCGTCGGGACCTCGTCCGGCGGCGGCGCGTCCGGCATCGGCAGCTGATGTTCGAGTCCGTCCTCCGGCGCCTGGAACGAGACCGACATGTTGAAGATCGCCTTACCGTGCTGCTTCGCGACCACTCGACGAGTGGCAAAGGAGCGCCCGTCGCGGATCCGATCGACGAGATAGATGACCGGCACCGAAGTGTCGCCTTCCCGAAGGAAGTAGCCGTGGAGCGAATGCGCCACCCGCCCTTCGACCGTACGGCACGCTGCGACCAGAGACTGCGCCGCGACCAGCCCCCCAAAGATGCGCGGGCGACCGTCGTGCGGGCTGAAGCCCCTAAAGAGATCGATATCGAGCAACTCGAGATCGAGTCGCTCAAGAAGGCCGCCAAGCTGGGACACGCCGCTGAAATAGCACGTGCTGCGTGGTAGAGTCGAACCCGGATGGCGCGCGGGAATGGGTCTCAAACTTGATCGACTTCGTTCGCACCCCTGAGTCCCGCTTCGCCGGAATCCCGGACTACCCGTTTGCTCCGCACTACTTTGAAGTAGACGGGCTTCGGATGCATTTCGTCGACGAGGGACCGCGTGATGCGGCCCCTGTACTGTTGCTTCACGGCGAGCCGAGCTGGTCGTTTTTGTACCGCCACATGATCACTGGGCTTGCGGGGCTCGGGCACCGGGTGGTCGCGCCCGACCTGATCGGCTTCGGCAAATCGGACAAACCCACGCGCCAGGCAGACCACACCGTGGAGAGGCACGTCCGCTGGCTGCGCGAGTTCGTCGAGTCACTCGACCTCGAATCGGTGACGCTGTTCGGCCAGGACTGGGGATCGAGTCTCGGTCTTCGGCTTGCAGCGGAGCTCGAACCTCGCTTTGCGCGTATCGTCATCGGCAACGGGGTGCTCCCGGCGGATCACGGAGTCGAGACGAAGCGTTGGCTCATTCGGGTCTGGCAAGCGTTCACGAAGTGGAGCCCCGTCGTCCCAGTTGGCCAGGTCGTGAACCTCAACGCCGGTCGCTCGCTCACCCGAGAAGAGGTGCGTGCCTATGATGCACCCTTCCCCACCAACCAGCATCTGACAGGCGTACGTGCCTTTACCGCGCTCATCCCGATGTCGGCGCAGGATCCTGCAACTCCAGGCAACGTTGCTGCATGGGACGTGCTCAAGCGTTGGGAAAAACCGTTCCTCACGGTGTTCAGCAACGGCGATCCGGTTCTCCAGAAGATGGACGCGGTCTTCCAAGAGCGGATCCCCGGCGCCGCGGGGCAGCCTCACGCGCGAGTCGAGGGTGGCCACTTCCTCCAGGAGGCCGCCGCCCCGGAGCTGGTCCGCCGAATCGACGCTCTGATTCGAGCTACGGACGACTAAATCCCTGTTTTTGAACCGTTCGGCGGAAATCTTTGCAGGGCGGTCGCGGTAACGGATACGCTGATGAAGGTGGTGGGAAGACCTGAAATCGGCGCGCAGCCGGCCGACGTGAACATCGAATTCGACGTGTCGATGTGGCCTCTCGTGCTCGTCACGATGCCTTCCATCATCGAGATTCCGGACATCGACTACCTTCAGGAGTCCTACGAACACGTGTTTGCTGCGCCAACGCGTCATGCGCTGATCGTCGACACGACTACCATCGAAAAGATTCCGGACGCGACGCTCCGTCGCCGCATGAAGGAGTTCGAGGACGGTCGCCGGCCGATCATCCACGAGAAGAACATCGGGAGCGCGATCGTGCTGTCGAACTCGCTGGTCCGTGGCGCGTACACCGCGCTTCGTTGGATCTCACCGCAGCCCGCGCCCAACAAGGCGTTCTCGAGCGTTCGAGATGCCGCTCGCTGGTGCGTCGAAGGAATTCAGGCGGACGGCCAAGACGTGCCCGCAGGAGCGTTCATCCTCGCAGGGATGTCCGAAGCGATATAACCCGACCGTCGTGCTCAGTCGTCGATCGCTCGACCGTAGAGCGCCTGCACGTGTCGTGCGTTGTCACCCTCGATGGAGTTGATCTTTTCGATCTGTTCGGGCGAGGCCTCTTTGACTCGCTTGAGGATCAGCCAGTCGACGGTCTCGGTATGCGGCGGCGTCGTGAGGGACCCGCGGTAGTGAAAATAGTGGGGTAGGCGCTCTCCGGGAAAGAGCTCGTCAAGATACACCTTGCTCTTCTCGAGCTCATACCTCGTTCCCGGCTTGAGAGGAACGGCTTCGAGGAAGCTCGAAATGAACTCGTTCTCGGAGCCCATTCGGAACAAGACCGCAATGACGAGGTAGTGCGGAGGGCCCTCTTCCGCCTCTTCGGACAGACGATTGACGATGTGCATGGACATCGGATAGGTCACGCCGTCGATCATGTGCTCCGACGGCGTGTGAAAGTGAAGCTGGTGCAGTTCGTAATTCTGCCCGTCGTAGGCGATCGAGCCCCCGCCCGTTGGGAAGTCGAGCTCGATGGTCGTACCCCGGTTCCACACGACGTTGGCCGCGGTGTGGTCGTAGTGAAGGGCGACTCGATGCGTTCCGTGAACCGCCGAATCGCTCAGAATGTTCACGGGCGATTGCACCAGACCGTGGTCGAGACCCGGAAGCGCGTAGAGCTCCTGGCGGACGTCGACGATCGCCGCTGCGTCCTTCGATTCCTCGCACACGCAGGGCTCCTCCGAGGACCGATCGCAGCCCGTGAGAAGCACCAGGAACGAGAGCGTGATGTAGTGACCGATGCGCATGGATTTCGGTCGCTGGCTTAGGGGATGTCGGACTCCCGCGCAACGCTTCGAGGAGAGCTGAGTGCGAGAGCAAGCCAGGCCCACTCGGACGACTGGGAGGCGACGATGCGCGCGATGATCGTGAGGGGCACCGAGAGGAGAGCGCCGATCGGCCCGAGCACGAAGCCCCAAAAAACCATGGAAAGAACGACGACCGAGGGCGACAGGTCGGTCGCCTGACCTGCCCAGCGAGGCTCGATGACGGCGCCGATGGTGAGGTTGATCGCGAGGTACCCAGCGGCAAGGCCCAGCGCAGGCAGCCAGCCGAGCGTCACGAGACAGAGCGCAATGGCCGGTATCGAAGCGAGGATGCTGCCGATGCTCGGGATGTAGTTGAGGACGAACGCGAGCAGGCCGAAGAGAAGCCCGTGACCGAGCCCGGTGACGCTCGTCAACGCCGCGACGAGAATCCCGGTGGCGGCGCTCGTCACGGTCTTGATCAAAAGGTAGCGCTGCACGTCGCGCGCAGCGTTCTTGAGCACATTCGCGTCGAGTCGGCCGAAGCGGTCGCTGCTCCCCAGCTTGACCCCGATCGATGGACTCTCGACCACCAGGAATACGGTGATGAGCAGGACGAGGGCCCCCGTCGAAACCACGCTGAGCGCAAGAGTGAGACCCGGGACCGTGAGGCCGCGTACAAGCTCGCCCGCCTCGAACTGCTGGACCGCCGTCGCGGGAATCCCGAGCCCTTGACTCCAGAGCCACGAGGCGGTTTCGTATTGGAGTCGATCGAAATCGTCGCGGTATTGACCGAAGGCAAACGCAAAGTCGGTGGCTGCGCGGGTGGTCAAGAAGCCGAGCGCGGTAACGACAGCTATCGCAGAAAGAACCGCAAGCGAGACCGCAGCCCAATGGGGAACGCCTCGGTCGACGAGATCGAGGATCTTCGACAGGCTGATCGCGATGAGGATCGACAGCAAGATGGGAATGACGATCGGCTGCCCGAGATGCAGCACGACCAAGCACACCCCAAACGCTGCGAGCTTGACCATGCGGCGAGGCTAGCACCGCACTCATCACGGCGCCGCCGTGTTAGGCCGCGCTTTTTCCGAGCATCAAACCGAAGAATCCTGCGCTCGACGTTTGCGTCGTCCCTAAGATGTAGACGAGGCCAATGATGCCGTCGAAGGCGACGACCCCGTACTGCCAAGTCTCGGCGAGGCCCGCCGGCACCATGTAGAGGATGCTTGCGACCGCGGTGAGTCGGACGAAGCCCTGCCAGAAGACGATCGGCGCGCGCTTCTCGAGGTCATCCGCCGCCCACACGAGCGCGGCGCCGGCGAAGATCAGAAACGCGCCCGCCGTCGTGAGTGCCGCGAAGTGCTCGTCGTGCGGCTGGAAGACGGCCGCGGCAATGGTCGCGAGACCAATGGGAATGTCGAGCGCCCCAGTAATGAGAACGAATTTCCGAAACACGATGCGACGACCATACGCAAAGTCCCGGACTTGTTGGAGTGAAATCGCAAGCCGCCGTTGTCTCTATTGCCCGGCGCGAGGCGACCGAGTACGCTCGGCGGCGTTGATGCCCCGGTAATTGGGGCTTTTTTCGTGTCGTATCGCCGTTTCAACATCTCGCACGCAGTCTTGTGCATCGCATTGCTCGGAAGCTTCGGGTGCAGCAGCGGCTCGTCGTCTTCGGTGTCGGTCGAGGCGGGTCCGGTTGCTCTTCGCCGACTCACGGCCGAGCAGTACGAGAGTAGCGTTCACGACGTCCTCGGCGCGCACGTCACAGTTCCCAGTCGACTCGACCCGGACGACCGTCGGGAGGGCCTTCTTGCCGTTGGCTCGACGTTCGCCGGCATCACTCCGTCGGGTTTCGAAAAGTACGAGGCAGCGGCGTCGACCATCGCACAGCAGGCGCTCGAACCCGATTACCGCGACGCATTGGTCGGCTGCGAGCCCGCGTCACTTGCGGACCCGGACGAAGCCTGCGCGCGTCCCTTCCTCGAGCGGGTTGGGAGGAGGCTTTTCCGACGGTCGCTCACCGAAGAAGAGGCGAACGCGCGGATCGCGATCGCCGAAGCGGCGGCGAACGACCTTGGCAGCTTCTACCAGGGCCTCGAGCTCGCCCTCGTGAGCCTGCTGATTTCACCCGAGTTCTTGTTTCGCGTGGAGGAGGTCGAGCCCGACCCTCGCAACGAAGACCGTCTGCGGCTCACCAGCCTCTCGATGGCGTCACGCCTGAGCTACCTGCTGTGGAACACCACTCCCGACGAAGAGCTTTTGGACGCGGGCGAGCGGGGCGACCTCGTCGACGATGGCGAGCTCGTCTCGCAGATCGAGCGCCTGCTCGCGTCGCCTCGGCTGGAAGTCGGGCTGCGTTCCTTGTTCGCCGACCTCTATGATTTTCGGCAGTTCGACGACGGTCTCGTGAGGAAAGACGGGACGCTCTTCCCGATCTACACGCAGCCGATGATCGAGGAGGCGAAGGAACAGACGCTTCGAACCATCGTCTCGCATCTCGCGCAGGGTCTCGACTACCCGTCCCTTTTCACGACGCGAGAATCCTTCCTCACTCGACGGCTTGGAGTCGTCTATCAGGTGCCGGTTCCGACGTCCGTGGGATGGGAGCCTTACCGCTTTGCCGATGATTCGGGGCGAGCGGGTCTGCTTTCGCACGTCAGCCTCAACGCGCTCCACTCGCATCCGGGACGCAGCTCAGCGACCCTACGCGGCAAGTTCGTTCGCGAGGTCCTTCTCTGTCAGGAGGTCCCTGCTCCGCCTGCCAACATCGATTTTTCGATCGTGGAGAATACCGAGGGCGAGCTTCGTACCGCGCGCGAGCGGCTGGAAGTGCACGTCGAAAACGACGCGTGCGCGGGTTGCCACGCCCTGACCGACCCGATTGGGCTTGCCCTCGAAAACTTCGACGCCGTCGGGATGTATCGCACCGAAGAGAACGGGACCTCGATTGACTCCTCCGGCCAGCTCGACGGAGTTCCCTACGACGACGCGGTGGGCCTCGGGCAGGCGCTCGCCGAGCACCCGAACCTCGGCCCGTGCCTCGTTCGAAACCTCTACCGGTATTCCGTGGGACGCCAGCCCGAAAGGAGCGAAGAAGAGCTGCTCGAAGCACTGAGCGAGGCGTTCGCCGAATCCGGGTACCAGGTGGACGAGCTCCTTCGCGAGATCCTGCTCAGCGACGGGTTTCGCACCACCTCCGGCCAGCGCGACGCGGAAGCCCTGGAGGAAGAGTCATGAAGCGCTTCGACCGCCGGACTCTCCTCAGGGGAACGCTCGCGGGGAGCGCCGTCAGCATGGGCGTGCCACTGCTCGACTGCTTTTTGAACGAGCGCGGCACCGCGCTTGCTCAGGGCGCGCCGCTTCCCGTTCGTTTCGGAGCTTGGATGTGGGGCTGCGGGATGAACCCCGACCGCTGGAATCCGACGACGGTAGGCGAAGGGTACGACCTTCCGATCGAGCTCGGCGCACTCGACCGAGAGCTCGCGTCCGGCGGGAAAGTCCGAGACTACGTCAGTGTCTTCAGCAACTTCGACGTCAAGCTCGACGGTCGGCCGAACTTCCCTCACACGGCAGGCCTCATGGGGACACTGACCGCCAACCTGCCGGTCGAGGACTACACCGTGCCGGCGCCCACGCTCGACACGCTCATCGCCGCCGAAATCGGAGGCTTCACGCGTTTTCGTTCGATCGAAACCTCGTGCACCGGCAACCCGAATCAGGCGTACAGCTTCGAAAGTCAGGGCGTCGCGAACGCTCCTGAGATTTCTCCAGCCGCGCTCTATACGCGCGTGTTCGGCCCCGAATTCGCCGACCCGAACGCGGGGCCCTTCATGCCCAACCCGCGACTGATGTTGCGTCAGAGCGTGCTCTCCGCGGTGAAAGAGGACCGCGAGCGACTCGTCCAGCGCGTCGGTGCACACGACCGGCAGCGCCTCGATCAGTACTTCACGTCGGTCCGACAGCTCGAGCAGCAGATCGACGTGCTGCTCGCAGGGCCGCCCGACCTCGAGAGCTGCCAAAAAGCGCCTGCACCCGACGCGGACGACCTCGGCACCGAGATCGGCCAAGCGACCGCAACCAATCAGGCGATGATCGAGCTTCTTTCGTTCGCGCTTGCCTGCGATCAGACCCGTGTCTTCAGCGTGATGTTCTCGGACCGCATCTCCGGCCTCCGCCAACCCGGATCGAGCTCGCAGCACCATCAGCTCACGCACGACGAGCCGCTCGACCCTGCGATTGGCTATCAGCCTGAAGCGACGGAGTTCGTGTTCGTCTCGATGGAGGCGTGGGCGGACGTCATCGAACGTCTCGCAGCGATACCGGAGGGTGACGGAACCCTTCTCGACAACTGCCTGGTCTTTGGCCACTCCGACGTGTCGTTCGCCAAGCAGCACGGAATCACCGGAGTCCCGATGATGATCGCGGGCAGCGCCGGCGGGAAGATCAAGCCCGGTATCCATGTCTCCGGCGCCACGGCGCCTACGAGCCGAGTGGGACTGACCATCCAGCAGGCGATGGGTCTCACGGTCGAGAGCTGGGGGACCCGCTCGATGGAGGCTACTCAGCCGATCAGCGAGATCCTCGTCTAGCGGCTCTTTGCGGACCCGACCCTGTGAGGCATCGCACAGTCGCGCGTCCTCTCCATTGACGCCCCCTGAACGCCCCTCGACACTGCTCGAAGGGGACGCGCCACGAAACAGGCGCGCGATTCAGCGGTAGGGGGACCGATGAAACGCTTTGCTTTTGCTTTGATGACGATGACCGTGTTCGCGGCGAGCGCGAGCGCGCAATCCATCACGACGATTTCGGGTGACGACAGCGGGGTTGAGATCTCGGGTCCGAACCAGAAGACCGAAGCAGACACAGCGGAGAAGCGGAAACCCTACGACAAACGCGTCGGGGGCCTGGTGTGGCTGGAGGCGACGGCGGGACCATCACGATTCGACGTGACCCGCTTTCGGTCGCTCGACGTGGTGCCGGAACAGTTCGCAGGCCTGATCCCGAGCGTCGTGGTTTCGGGACCGGAGCTCGGAGCAGCCCTTAAATTCAGGGCGGGTTCCTCGACGATCGGCGCGCAGTTCAAGCGGGCCAACTACGACTCGTTCGACCTCACCTCGATCGGCCTCGACCTCGGATTCCTCGTTCGCGCCGTTCCCTACGTGCACCCCGCGATCTCGCTCGGATTTGGCTACTACACCACCGGCAGCGGCATCCCGATTCCAGACTACTCCAACGTTCTCAGCGACGTGAAGAGCCACGGCGGCGGAGCGACGATCGGGGCGGGGATTCGTGTCCCCGTCGTTCGCTGGATCTCCATTGCCGCAGACTTCGAGTATTCGATCATTGGTCTGGTGTTCAGCGGCAACCTCCAGGACGGGGTCATCCCCGGCGTTTCTGGCGGCTCGTTCACCGCAGGCACTGCGGGCACAGCCATCGCCGGAAACTTCGCGTTGACGTTCCACCTCGGGGGATGACGCGTTAGTATCCGCGCGTGGCGGGTCGACTCACGCGCTTCACTCTCGCGCTTGTTCTCCTAGGCTCCTTTCAGAGCCAGGCCGACGCGCAGGCCCTCTACTACCGAAGCATCCCGATCGGCGAGCGCGCGATCGGATTGGGCGGCACCTACACCGCCATCGCCGATGATCCATCCGCGAGCTTTTACAACCCCGCTGGGCTGATGGACGGCGGGCGCTTCTCGATCCTCGGCAGCCTGAGCTCCATCGTCTTCACGCGGCAGACCATCGAACAGGCGTTCGACTCGCCCCTTGGAACGCAGGACTTCGAGTCGACGACGAGCACCACGCTGCCGCACTTCGTCGGCACGACGGTCAAGTTCGGCAAGCAGAGGTTCGGCGACCATCGGTGGGCGGTGGCCTACAGCTCCTTCGAGATCTCTCGAGAGCGCTTTGGCGCTTCCTTCACCGAGATCGAGGAAAATGGAAGCGCAGACCTGCGTCTCAGCGACAACTATCGAACCCGCTATTGGGGAGTCTCCATCGCTACACGCATCAAGAAACACGTTTCGATTGGGCTGAGCGCGTTCCTCTCCGAGCAGTCGTACAACTACAGTGAAGACCTCGGCCTGGCATTCGGCGGCGAGCTGCTGCCGAACGGGCTTCGAGTGGACGGAAGTGCGTTCACCCAGAGTACAGGGCTCGGTGTGAACACCTGGAGCTTCCTCTTCCGACTGGGCGCTCTCTACCTAATCAACGCGAAGTGGCAGGTCGGCTTCATGTTCCAGCCTCCGAATGCGCCGATCAAGCAGAGCGGCGGCGTGTTTCGACGGACGACAGTGAATACCCCCGACGAGTCGGCGTTCTTCCTTTTCGACGAGGGGGACTACAAGACCCGCTATCCCATCCCATTCGAACTCCGAGTCGGCACTCGGTTCAAGATCAACACGTTGACGACGCTCACCTGGGACGTGTCCGTCCATGGGCCCGTAAAAGACCGCCAGGTGTTCCCGATCCCAGAGGAGGTTGAGGGGGTTCGGGGCGGTCTGGGCGCCTACTTCGCGAACACGACCCAGCGTCGATGGACCCCAAACGCTTCGATCGGCTGCGAGCATCTGTTCGGCAAAGCAGTCGTCGCGGGGGGCCTGTTCACCAACATATCGGCGGCCCCACCCGTGCCGGAGTCGAGCGACGTGTATCGCCCTGACCAAATCTCGATGTTTGGCGCATCGCTCTCCGTTGGCGTCGACACCAAGGGCTACCGCCTGACCTTCGGCGCCACCGGATACTTCGGCAGGGGCGATGCACTTGCCGTCACGGTCGACAGCGACGCGGCCGTCGCGCCCTATCAGCGAACCAAATCCAATATGGCGGGGCTCGTCCTCTACGTCGCCGGCGCTGTCACGTTGGCGAGCAAGGGCGCCAAGGAAGTCCAGGAGAAGTACAAAGAGCGGAAATCGCGGAAGCAAGAGTTGGAGGAACAGAGCCGGAAGACGGAAGGCGACACGAGCGCCGACGGTGAAGCGGACACGAACGACCGCGAGGACGACGCTGAGGGTTCGAGCGACGACCCGGACGCCGACTCCGGGCAGGAGGCTGACCCCGTGGTCGACGCGGAAATCCAGTAGCCACGCCGTCGCTCGGTCGGCTTGTCGTTGGCCTCGCCCTACGCGAAGAGTGCGTCCATTAGCTCGCCGTAGCGCTCCGTCCTCGGGAACTGCGGGAACTCGTCGGCGACGTTGTCAGGACAGCGAAAGAGGATGCCTCGGTCGGCTTCTTTGAGCATCGTCGTATCGTTGTAGCTATCGCCCGCCGCGTGCACGCGGAAGCCGATGTTCTTGAGGGCTGCGACGGCCTTGCGCTTGCCATCGGGGATGCGCAGCTCGTAGCCGGTCACGCGATCCTCATCGTCGATGAGAAGCTGATGACAGAAGAGTGTCGGCTGCCCGAGCTGCTTCATGAACGGGGCTGCAAACTGGTAGAACGTGTCGCTGAGGATGATGAGCTGCGAGCGCTCGCGAAGCTCGTCGAGAAACTCCTTCGCGCCCGGAAGCGGAGCCATCGTGCCAATGACGTCCTGAATGTCGGACAGCGTGAACCCGTTGTCGTCGAGGATCTTCAGCCGCCCCTGCATGAGCACGTCGTAGTCGGGCTCGTCGCGCGTGGTGCGGCGAAGCGCATCGATGCCGGTTTTTTCGGCGAATGCGATCCAGACCTCTGGAATGAGCACACCCTCGAGATCGAGACAAACGACCAGTGGAGACATGGGGCGTGACCTACCCGATTTTCGGAGCCCGGCAACCGTTGGGTCGACAAACGGCCCTTCGCGCGTCACGGATCGCAGCCTCATGCGCTTTCGAAACGCGATCTTTGCGGGTGGCGGCAGCCGATGCTTCTGGCAACTCGGTTTTTGGGAAGGCGCGAAAGAGTCCGGTCTCGACCTTCAGGCTTCCGTCGAGTTCGTCGGCTCGACGAGTGCGGGCTGCGCGATGGCCACGGCTGCCGTGCTCGATCGCACGTACGATGCGCTTCGCCTGTTTCAGGATCTCACCGCCCAGAACCCGAGGAACATTCACTGGTGGAACCTTCACCCGTCGAGGCCCGGCCGCTTGTTCCCTCACGCCAGCATGTACCGGCGGGCACTCGACGATTTCATCGACCAGGGCGACCTCACCACGATTCAGTCGAGGTCGACGGTGCACTTTCTGATGAGCGCGTATCCCAAATGGCTTCGCGGAGCGCTCGGCGGCGTGGTGGCTCTCTCGATCTATGCGGCCGAGAAGACGATGCGGAACGATCCTTTGCACCCGAGGTGGCCGACGAAGTTCGGCTTCACCCCGCGCGTGGGGCGAGCCGCCGACTGCGCCGACGTCGGCCAATACATCGACATGGTGCTCGCGGCGTCGTGCGTGCCGCCCGTGCTCCCAGAAGGGCGCTACGGCGAAGAAGAGGTGCTCGACGGCGGTCTCATCGAGAATATCCCGGTTCGGCTGGCCGAGGACCAGCCTGGCCGCACGCTCGTGCTCGCGAGTCGGAACTATCCCCACGCGCTCCCGTCCACGGAAAAGGTCACTTGGGTGCAGCCTTCCGAGCCCATCAAGATCGACAAGTTCGACTACGCCAACCCGGAAGGCTTGCAGGAAACGTTCGATCTAGGCCTGCGCGACGGGCGGACGTTCGCTCGAAGTTGTGTTCCTCAGCCGTCGACTTATAGTTCCGCGCGGTGACGCGATCCATCCTGATCATCGCCGTCGCGCTCGGCCTCGCGTCACTCGGCGTCTGGCTTGCTCGAGGCCTTCAACTCGATACCGGACTCGAAGCGTTGCTTCCTTCAGACTCCGTGTCGGTGGTTTCGATCAACGAGACCCGTGAGAGGTTGGCGCTCGAAGATCCGCTGACCGTTCTCGTGTACTCCGAGGATACGGAGAACAACAAGGTGCTGTCCGCACAGCTCGCGGAGGCGTTCAGCGAGTGGCCCGAGACCGCTTGGGTCATGACCGGCTACGGCCTCGACGACCTTGCGGAGCGAGCGCTCTATTACGTCGATCAAGAGACGCTGTACGAATGGAGCGAGCTCGCCGAGGAGGCCCTCGATTGGGAAGTGTGCAAGCTTTCGCCGCTTTGCGTCACCATTGCCGACCCTCCCGAGCTGCCAGACGGTGACGACATTCGCGCCGCCGTTGACGAATCGCCCGCTGGAACCGTCCTCTACGAGCTGACCGGCGAGTCGGCGAAGAAGGCGGGGAGCACCGATGCAGAAGAAGAGGACGAAGACTCCGGTCCGCGTGCGCTCTGCAACGACGCCGGCGACACATGCGCCGTGCAGGTCATGTTGACCGGCACTCCCGGCGACCTCGCGTACGCGCGTCTCGTGAAGGATCGCGTCGAGGCGATCGCAAAGCCACTTGCAGAAGCGCAGGAAACCCCGACTCGAATCGAGGTCGTCGGCCGATACCGAGCGGCGCCGATGGAACACGAGATCATCGTCGACGACCTCCGTCTCGTTTCGATTCTCGCGGCCGTGGGCGCCCTCCTGGTGGTGCTGGTCTTTTATCGCGATCTCACGGCGGTGTTCCAGCTCATGGTGCCGATGCTGAGCGGCCTGGCGGTCGCGATCGGTCTCATCGTGCTGATCCAGCCAAAGCTGAACATCATCAGCGCGTCGGCGCTCGCGATATTGGCGGGCATGGCGATCGATTTCGGCATCCATCTATTAATGCACTACAAGTCCGCCCGCGCGGAGGGGCTCGGCGCCCAGGACGCGGCGAAAGCGGCCGTCCAGGAGCTATGGGTCGCACTGCTCGTCGCCGGTCTGACTACCGCATGCGGCTTCGCGGCGCTCTCGATGACCGACTTCCAGGGCTTTTCGCAGATGGGCTGGATGGCGTCGCTCGGAATCGTCGTCACGCTCTTTTGGACCCTCGCCGTTTTCCCGTCGATGATGTACCTCGTTCCGGGTAGCGGACGGCTAGAGGATCAGCCCGCGGCCAAGGATCGAAGCGCACCAAAGGCCGCCTGGATCGTGCTGCTTCTCGGAGGCCTCGCGTTCCCGATCGCAACGCAGGTCGGCTTCGAGTCGAACCTCGGCAAGCTTCAGCCGAAGGGCGTCGCTCACGGGCTCGATGGTTCGATGATGCGCGCACGGGGCAACATCAGCTCGCTCTACGTGAGCCGCTCGCGGGAAGCGGTGGACGCAGCCCTCGCCGACCCTCTGATGGCAGAAGAAGGCGAAGAGATGCTCGGGGTTCCGCCACTCGTGGTGTCGTCACAGGTGATCCTGCCGGAAGACTCGGCCGAGAAGACCGAGCTCCTCGACAAGATTCGCGCGACCTTGAAGAGGGCGCGTGAAAAGGGCGTCGAGCGCGACAACCAAGAGCTTCTCGAAGAGCTCGACGAGCTTGAACCGTGGCTCGAGCTCGACGGCCCGCCACAGCCGGAGCACATCCCCGCGTGGCTGGCCTCGACGCTGGTGACGACCGACGGCGAAGTTGGGCAAAGCGGCATCATCTACGTGAAGCTGCGCGGCTCGGACGCCGCTGCGATGGAGCGACTCTCCGCGTGGCTCGACGAGCTTCGGGAGGGCCATCCGGAGGTCACGTTCGCCTCCGCGGCCGCACTCCTCGGTGAGGTGACTCCGGCTTTGGTTTCCGATGCACCCTGGATCATCGCACTCGTCTTCCTCGGCTTGATCGTGTCGACGGCCATTGCGAGCCGCTCGTTTGCGATCACGCGCGACGTCTTCCTCGCCACCGCACTCAGCACGATCTTCTTTGCGGCTGCGCTGACACTCCTCGGGATCGACCTCCATCTCTACAACCTGCTCGCGGTTCCGGTCGTCATTGGCCTCGCGGTCGACGGAGCCGTTCACGTGCGCTGGGCTCAGGAATCGCAAACGCCACGAGAACAGTACGCCACCTACAAGGCCGTGGCGGCCTCGACGCTCACTTCGATGGTGGCGTTCGGCGCTCTGATGACGGCTGATAGCCCGGGCCTTCGGGCACTCGGCGAAACCGGCGTGCTTGGTCTCTCGATCTCGTTGGCCGTCAATCTCTTGTGGCTCCGCGCTTGGTGCCCTCCACGGGCGGCACAGGAGACCTGACGAGATGTGCGGCATCGCGGGGATGCTGGCGGCCTCTGTCGATGCGCCGCCGGACGAAGCGGCGGTTCGCAGGATGTGCGACGCGATGGTCCACCGAGGGCCGGATGACCACGGCTACCGGAACGACGGGCCGTGCGCGCTCGGCCACCGGCGACTCTCGATCATCGACCTGAGGCCCGAAGGCGCCCAGCCGATGACCAACGAAGACGACACCATCGCGGTCATCGTCAACGGCGAAATCTACAACTTCCAAGAGCTCCGCAGCGAGCTCGAACGGAAGGGGCACGCCTTCAAGTCGCGCTCGGACTCGGAGGTGTGCCTTCACCTCTACGAAGAAGAAGGGGTGGATTTCCTCGACCGACTGCGGGGAATGTTTGCGCTTGCACTCTGGGACGGTCCGAGAAAACGCTTGGTGCTGGCTCGCGATCGCTTTGGCAAGAAGCCGCTCTTCTACCATGCGGGCTCCGAAGGCCTCGTATTCGCATCGGAGCTCGCCGCGCTTGCGGCGTCGGGACACTTCGAGCGACGCGCGAACCTCGATGCGATCGACGCGTACCTGTGCCTTCAGTACGTGCCTTCTCCATGGACGGCGTACGAAGGAGTGTACAAGCTCCCCGCGGGAAGTCGCCTGGTCTGCGAGAACGGCGTCGTCGGTGAGCCGGAACGCTACTTCGACCTCCGCTTCGACCAGACGCGAGGAGGCAGCTTCGCGGAGCTGACCGAACAGCTTCACGCTGAGATCGAGGATGCGGTCCGAGTCCGAATGGTGTCGGACGTTCCTCTCGGCGCGTTCCTTTCGGGAGGGCTCGATTCATCGCTGATCGTCGCCATGATGGCGCGACACTCGAGCGGTCCCGTGAAGACGTTTTCCGTGGGCTTCACGAGCAAAGACTTCAGCGAGCTCCCCTACGCGAAGATGGTCGCAGACCGTTACGGAACCGACCACCATGAGCTCGTCGTACAGCCGGACATGGCTTCGGTGATCCCCGAGTTCGTACGGCACTACGGGGAGCCGTTTGGGGATACGTCGGCACTGCCGACCTGGTATCTCTGTCAGTACACGCGCACCGGTGTCACCGTCGCCCTGAGTGGCGACGGTGGCGACGAGGCGTTCTCCGGGTACCGTCGATACTCTCACTCGCAGACGGCCCGGATGCTTCGGAATCTCCCCGGGCCGGTACCGTCCATCCTCGCCAAAGCCATCGGCTCGATTCCGATCGCAGCGGCCCAGCAAGTTCGCGACTATGGACGCCGCCTGATGGAGCCGGAGCACGTGCGTTTCCTCGGTCTTGCGGCACACATTCCGTACGAAGATCGGATGGCGCTCTACACCGAGGAGATGCGCCGGGCGTACGCCGACGACCGTGTCGCGAAGCGCTTCGGCGAGCTCTACGACGCGGCGACGACAGACGACCCGATCAACCGCCTGCTCGAGCTCGACATCAAGACGTACCTCACCGACGACATCTTGACGAAGGTCGACATCGCGTCGATGGCGCACTCCCTCGAAGTTCGGTGCCCGCTGGTCGACCAGAACCTGATGGTGTTTGCGGCAAGCCTTCGCGGGAGCACGAAGATGCGCGGGCTGAAGACGAAGCTGATCCTCAGAGAAGTCGCCAAACCGCTCCTTCCCCCCGAGATTCTGAGCCGACGAAAGCAGGGCTTTGGCCTCCCGGTCGACCGATGGATGCGCGAAGACCTCGCGCCGTTGTCGAGAGAAGTGCTGCTCGACCAGACCGCCCGCGAACGAGGGATTCTCGAGCCCAGCGCCGTCGAAACGCTGCTCAAGCAGCACCAGCGCGGAGAGCCGCGAGGCGATCAGATTTGGGCGCTGATGATCCTCGAGCTCTGGTACCGGGAGTTCATCGACCAATGACCTCGCCGTCGAGCACTCGCGCTGCGAGCCCCGCAAAGAGCTGCTGAGAAGCAAGCCGCCTAAGCTCGGCTTCGTCCATCGTCTTCACGATCTTCTTGGTTCGCACCGAAGCGTACCAGTGCACGCAACAGGTCTCGGGTTCGAGCACCTCGAGAGGGTCGACGCCTTCTCGATAGAGGCGAAACCAGTGCTGGCTAATCTCAGGCGGTAGCGGGTAAAAATACGGCGGGGGAAAAGTGTGAAGGTCGTCCCCTGCGTAGTCTCTGTACACCTGCTGCAGAAGATGTGTTCCGAGCGCGTGCGGCTTGTTCCACCTTGCTCTGGGGACGCGGGTCATCGCCGAGAGGTACGCACCGCAGAAGGGGTGGTCCTGCACTCCACCCATGACGGCTCCGTTCACTGCGGTGTGATAGTGGTGAATGATGCGTCGAAAGTGACGATACCCGCGGGGCAGGCGACGGTATACGTCGCGAATCGTGGTCTTGAGGTACGCACGAGCCTTCACGCGCGGGTCCCAAGAAGAGACGACCTCTTCCGGGAACACGATGTTTTCCGCCCCGAGGAACCCCGGCGCCGTCGCGCGAACGTCGTCAAAGGGGCGCACCGTCAGGGTGTCCATGTCGAGATAGACACCGCCATCTCGAAAGATCAGCGCCGTACGAACGAGATTCGAGCGCGCAACGGGCGATTGCAGCGCACTCACGAGATCCGCAAGCGAGGGCCCACCCGCCTCATCGCAAAGCGCTCGATCGTCGAGCGGGACGAGCTCGAAGTTGTCGAGGGTGTCGAGCGCAGTGACGTGCGGCAGCGGATCGAGCGGATCGGTGTGATGAAGGCGCACCGAGTCGAAGCCGCCGTGCGTCGCCGCCGATCGAATCGCTAGCGCGTGTAAGTAGGGGAGCTTCGTCCCGTACCAAACGAAGTGTGCAATGGACGGAATCACGGGTCTCATGGCCGGGAAGAGGGTGTCTCGGAGCGGATGCGGTCGACGAGGTTGGTCGTCGAGTGCCCGGGAAGCAAGGGGACGAGCTCGACGGTTCCGCCCCACGCTTCGATGACGTCGTGTCCGACGACCTGTTCTCGCTCGTAGTCACCGCCCTTGACCAGCACGTGGGGTCGTACCGCGCGAATGAGCTCGAGCGGGGTGTCCTCGTCGAACACGACGACGGCATCGACACAGTCGAGCGCGGCTAGGAGTGCCGTGCGATCGCGCTCGTCGATCAGCGGGCGGGTCTCACCCTTCAAGCGCCGAACCGAATCATCGCTGTTGACCGCCACCAGAAGCACGTCGCCAAGGGCCGCCGCCTGCCGGAGGACGTGAAGGTGTCCGACATGAAGAAGGTCGAAGCACCCGTTCGTGAATACCACTTTCTGCTTCTGGACGCGCCACCACGCCACGCGACTTTCCAGCTCGTCGCGCGAAATGACCTTGTCTCGCACGCCGTGAATGAAACGCGCCGCAAGCTCTTCCGGCTCGACGACGGCGACCCCACTCTTGCCTACCGCAATACCAGCTGCTTCGTTGGCGAGCCGCGCCGCGGTGCGAATGTCGACCCCGAGCGCGAGACTGAGACCCAGCACCGTGATCACCGCATCGCCCGCACCGCTCACGTCGTACACGTCTCGGGCAGACGTGGGCATGAGCTCTGGCTCGGCGTTGCGAGAGCAAATCGCGAGCCCGCGTTCGCCGAGAGTGACCACGAGAGCATCGATGTCGGCGGCGTCCATCAGTGCGGCGCTCCCCTGTGCGAGTTCTGCTTCGAGATCGTCCAACACACGATGACCAACCGATGCTTCGAACTCCCTCAGGTTCGCCTTGATGACGGTGGCGCCGCGATAGCGCGAAAGGTCGGCGTACTTCGGATCGACGAGAACCGGCGCACCCCACTGACTGGCTTGCTGCATCAGCCCCTCGAGCACCTTGGGCGTGAGGAAGCCCTTTGCGTAGTCGCTCACGATGACGACGTCGGGACGCTCGCAACGGCGGAGTCGTGCGAGAACCTCGTCCGCGACCTCGTCCGCAATGGGTCGTTCTTCTTCCCAGTCGAGCCGAAGGACCTGCTGGTGCTGCGCGAGAACACGAAGTTTCCGCGTCGTCGGACGCGCGTCGGTCCTGACGAGGTTTGTCGACTCGATGCCGAGCCGCTCGCACTCGTTGGTGAAACGCTCACCCGCGACGTCGCTTCCGACCGCGCCAAAGAGGTCGACGCTTGCACCAAGCGCTCTTGCGACGTTGGCGACGTTTGCGGCCCCACCAAGGCAGTGATGCTCATCTTGGACTTTGACGACGGGAACAGGTGCTTCCGGAGAGGTGCGGCTCACGTCACCCGACCGGTACTCGTCGAGCATCACGTCGCCGATGACGAGGAGCCGGAGCTCCTGGAACCGCTCGAGCAGCGCCGCGACACTCCCGTGAGAAAGGGCGTTGGAGTCACGCATCGGCACCTCCTTCGGGCGCGAGCTTTGCCTCGAGCCACCCGGCGAGAGCGTGAAGGCAGATCTCGTGCATCTCTTGAATTCGCGCGACGCGCGTCGACGGGATCGCGATGAGCACGTCCGACTCGTCCGCGAGCTTGCCGCCACCTTCTCCGGTGAGTCCGATGACGGCACAGCCGAGCCGCCTGCCTAGTTTCGCTGCGCGAAGGACATTCTCGGAGTTCCCGCTCGTGCTGATTGCGATCAGCACATCTCCCTCATCGGCGAATGTCTCGATCTGACGTTCGAAGACACGATCGTACCCATAGTCGTTGCCGACGGCGGTCAGCGTCGACGTGTTCGCGGTGAGCGCCATGGCGGGCAGTCCGCGTCGGTCGCGCTCAAAGCGGCCGACGAGCTCGGCCGTGAAGTGTTGAGCATCGGCGGCGCTTCCGCCGTTTCCGAAGACGAGCAGCTTTCGACCCCGTTCGAGCGCTTCGCCAGCCAGCCCCGCGGCATCACGAAGATCGTCCATCAGGTGTTCGCGCACCTTGGCAAGTACTTCCGCATGCTCTTCAAACGATTCCTCAAGCATCGTGACTCCGTGGCGGTGGGTGTCCCGCCGTCCTCGAGATGGTCTCTGCGGCCTCGAGCAGATTCTCGAACACGAGGGTATCCCGATCGACCGAGTTCTTGAACCGACTCCCCTTCCCCGTGCAAACCAGCGCGACGCGGGCTCCGGCCTCTCGACCTGCCTCGAGGTCCCGGGCATCGTCTCCGATGAGCATCGTCGCGTCGGCGCCGATCCCCGAATCCCGGATGGCGCGGCGAACGAGCCCGGGCTTGGGTTTACGACATTCGCAGCCCTCGTCGGGCGCGTGGGGGCAGACATAGAGCCCGACGAGCTCGACGCCGCGATCCCGAAGGTCGCGCTGCATGTGATCGTGTACCGACGCGACCTGGTCGGCGGCAACGACACCCCTGCCGATTCCGGATTGATTGGTCGCAACGGAGACGAGAAAGCCATCCTCCGCCAGTAGCTGCATCGCCTCTAGGGACCCTGGTAGCCACTCCCACGCATCCACGCTGTCTACCCAGCCCTCTCGGGCTTCGCGGTTTAGGGTGCCATCGCGATCGACGACGATGTGTCGAATCGCCGGAAGCGACGATGGATCGTTCATCGGTGTCGCCAAGCGAGGTACTCCGCAATGCCGTCTTCGAGCGAAGTCGTCGGAGTGTCATAGCCCGTCGCGCGTAGCTGCCCAAGATCGGCTTCGGTGAAGCTCTGGTACCGACCTCGAAGAGAGTCTGGAAACGGGATATACTCGATCTCTCCGGCGCCGCGGTTGCGGATCACCTCCCGAGCGAGGTCGTTGAAGGAACGGCACTGACCGCTCCCGGCATTGAAGATCCCGGACTTCGACGGATTCTCGAAAAACCAGAGGTTCATGTCGATCAGGTCGTTGACGAAGACGAAGTCGCGGCGCTGTTCGCCGGCTTCGTATCCCTCGGTCGGGCCAAAGAGGCGTGCCTTCCCAGTGTCCGCAAGCTGATCGTCCAGCTGACGTACCATGCTTGCCATCGGCCCCTTGTGCTCTTCACGTGGGCCGTAGACGTTGAAGTAGCGTAGACCGACGACCTGGCTCTCCGCGCCCGGCAAGATGTCCCGCACGTGGACGTCGAAGAGCTGCTTCGAAAAACCGTACACGTTGAGCGGGGCTTCGTTCGCAGGTTCCTCGGCGAACTTCGTACCTCCACCGTAGACCGCCGCCGACGATGCGTAGATTAGCGGCGTCTTGCGACCCAAACAGAACTCGAGAAGCTCCTTCGAGTACTCGTAGTTGTTCCGCATCATGTACCGACCGTCCGGTTCGGTCGTCGAGGTGCAGGCCCCCTGGTGGAACACGACCTCGATGTCGTCGAGCCACTTCTTTCCGCTCTGCAGAAGAGGGAGGAAGTCTTGCTTGTCGACGTAGTCGCTCAGCTCGGCGCCAACGAGGTTCTCGTACTTGTCGGAGTCCGAAAGGTTGTCGACAACGAGCAGGTCGGAGCGGCCGGCGCGATTGAGCGCATGCACGAGGTTGCTGCCTATGAAACCGGCGCCTCCGGTGATGACGATCACGCGCCCTCCTTGGGACCCTCGCCCGGCACATCCGAGCGAGGAACTCATAGCGTATTCCGGTGTTCTGATCCAAGATGCGCGCGCTTTGGGAAGGCTCGGATGAACGTCACCACCATGCGATTCGTCGATCGGTGGGCTGGCACACCGATATGCGCGTTGTTGACGGTGTGGGAGCGCATCACTGCGCCCTTTCGTCGAAAGCCGCCCGAGTCGCCGCGCCGCATCCTCGTCGTCAAACTCGCCGAGCAGGGCGCCACAGTGCTCGCCTACTCCGCCCTCCGTCGGGCGACCGAAATGGTCGGACGGGAGAACGTCTACTTCGTCGTGTTCTCAGAGAACCGCTTCATCCTGGATCAGCTCGACATCATCCCCAAGGAGAACGTGATCGAGCTACGCACGACCGGCCTCGTTCGCCTCGCGCTGGACCTTCTGAAGGCGGTCGGTCGGTTTCGACGCGAAAAGATCGACGCGGCGGTGGACTTCGAGTTCTTCGCTCGTTCGTCTGCCATCGTGACGTATCTTTCCGGCGCTTCCCGTCGCGCGGGCTTTCACTCGTTCGCCGGCGAGGCGTCCTACCGGGGCGACCTGATGACGCACCGCCTCGTCTACAACCCCCTCGTGCACGCGAGCCAGACCTTCCGCTCGCTCGTCGAGGCCCTCTGCTTCCCCGCGGAGCAGCTCCCGACGTTCACGACCGGACCGTGGCGGGACGAACAGCCACCCATGATCAAGCCCTCCAACGACGAGATCAGGGAAGTCGGGGAGATCATCGCGCGGACCGCGAGTCGAGAGTCGGCGCCACCTCTCGTGCTGTTGAATGCGAACGCCAGCGACCTGTTGCCACTTCGCCGCTGGGCGCCGGAGCGATACGTCGAGCTCGCGCGACGACTGCTCGATCGCTACCCGGAGCTCTTCATCGGATTTACCGGTGCGCCGTCTGAAGCTGCGGACGCACAGAAGATCGTGGATGCGATCGGGAGTGATCGCTGTATCAACATGGGCGGGAAGACCACTCTGCGGCAGCTCCTGGTTCTCTATTTCCTCTCTGAGGTGATGGTGACGAACGACAGCGGCCCGGCCCACTACGCCGCACTTTCGCCTCTGGATGTGGTGACGATCTTCGGGCCCGAAACACCGACCGTATTCGGGTCGAAGTCCGACCGCGCACACCTGCTTTGGGAGGGGCTTCCCTGTAGTCCGTGCGTGAACGCGTTCAACGACCGATGGACGCCGTGCCAGAACAACGTTTGCATGCAGCGGATCGAGGTCGAGCAAGTCTTCGCCGAGGTGTGTCGCATCTATGAGAGGCGCCGCGCACTGCGAGACGACACCTACGAGGCATCGTGATCCGCCGCATCGTGCGAGAAGACCCCGTTGTCGTATTGGTGATCTTTGCATTCGCGCTCTCCCAAATCTTCGCCATGGGGTGGGACCTGCCAGGAGCCTACGGATGGGAGAACGACGGCACGGCTCCGAGAGACTTCTTCGGCGGCATCGGTCTCAACCTTTCTCCCGGAAAAGCCCACGGGTACCCGCTCTTCCACAACCTCGTCGTGGGCGTGCTGAGCATCCCCGTGCTGCTGCCTGCGGCGCTCGCGGCGGACAGCTGGTCGATGAACGACTTGATGCCCAGCATCCTCTCGGTCCCGACGATGACGGGCGTGTCGATCGTCGCAAAGACAGTGGGCTTGTTGATGGGCTGCGTTTCCCTCCTCATCCTCGCGCGCATCGCTCGGCGAACGGTGAACGCGAGCGCCGGTCGGTGGGCCGCGCTGTGGGCCGCGACCTGTCTGACCTTCGCGTACTACGCGCGGACCAGCAATCTCGACGGCCCGTATCTGATGTGGACCGCACTTGCGATCGATCGCCTTCTCACGCTCGCTGAAAGCCACTCCAGAAGGGACTACGTTCTGTTCGGCGTGCTTGCCGGCGCCGCGATCGCGACCAAGGACCAAGCGTACGCAAGCTTCGTCCTACCCGGGCTCGTCTACCTTCTCGCGCTACCGTTGACCAAGCAGAACCCGTTCGGTCCGCGCCCCACGCACTACCTCAACGTCGGCTGGGCCACGCTCTCAGGGGCACTCTCCCTCGGCCTGCTCGGCGGCGCGTTCGTCAATCCGACCGGGTTTGCGCTCCGCGTTCGCAACATGACCGGCGCCTCGAGTCGCGACTGGCGCGACTACGCGCGGACCACCGAGGGGCTTGCGGCGAACGTCCGCGACATTCTCGAGTCACAGGAGACGATGTTCTGGCCGTGGATCGCCGTCGCGATCTGCTGGATAGGAGTGGCGCTCGTCGTCTTTCGAAAAGGCGGCACAGGTCTTCGCTCTCGCGCATTCCGGCTGCTTCCCCTCAGCGTCGCGGTGGGAAGCATCGCCTTCTTCACCCTCGTCGTCGGTCGCAGCGAACATCGGTTCTGCCTGCCGATGGGCTACTGGCTGTCGTACTACGGCGGCGTTGCCAGCGCCGCGTTCGTCGGACGCATGTCGGCAGTCGCACCGCAGACCGGGCGTCTTTCGCGAGCGGCGTTGGGGGCCGTTGTCGTCTGGTCAGCCCTTCACAGCTTCCAGGTGCACCTCACGCAGCTGGGTGACGCGCGGAACCAGGTGGTCGACTACCTCGACAAGCTCGAACCCGGAACGCTCGTCGAGACCTACGGCCTGCTCGTGCACCTCCCACACTTCGACGTGTCGCCCGACTCCCCCTACCGCCTCGAGCGGGTAAGTCGACGCCCACTCGCAGAGAGAAACCCGCTCCTCGGCGCCACGGAAATCGACGAACCGTATGGCAACATACAAAACCGCGCTCCCGATGTGCTCGTTGTCCCCGAACACTCGCTGGAGTCCCATGTGCCGCGGAAACTCGATAGCGGACGCGCCGAAAGTAACATGTGGAAGCGTGCACAGGCGGACAGTGACGCTCGCGCGTTCTTCGAAGCGATTCGTGACGACACGCTGAACGGATACGAAGTGCGTTTGGTGGCTGAGCCGACGCTGCCCCGGTGGGCCTCCGCGTTGGGTTTCCGGCCGGTTCGGGTGCACCAAAGTGTTGGAAATCGCCAGTGGATCTTGGTTCGCACCGAGCGCTGAACATCGGTCCGCACGACCGAAAACGGCGACCGCGCGCACGTTGTGCGTCTGAAGCGCATGACATGCCGCGCAAACGCGCAAAACAACGAACGATAATAAAATAGGGGGTAGACAGAACGTCGCGCGAACGTGCATTCTCCGCTGCACCGGGGCTCACATCGACTCCGGACTAGCACGCTGTGCACTCGTAGAAGGTGGAGGTGCGACGTGAAGTATGGATGGATCGCGGTAGTAGCCTTGGTGGCGTCCTTGTTGTCGTCGGGGCAGGTCGCCGCGCAGGAATGGGGCGCAGAAGCCGCGCAGGAGGCGCCGCCGCCCTCGCCGGACGCCGCTGCCAACGTCAAAGAGATTGAGCAGATCGGGGCCGAGCAGCTTCAAGAGGATGAAACGCGAAAGGTCACCGGTTTCGTTCCGCCCGGGCAATCCACTCAGACGGGCATGGGTTCTCAGGCCGCAGAGCGCGAGCGATCGTTTCGCGCCGTAGGTAACGTTGGCCAGAGCGTGCGCGGAACCACCAAGTCGGCGGAAGCGGAAGACGCGATTCCACTTCGGTTCGTATTCCACGGCTACTACCGCGCTCGCTACAACTGGATCGGCAACGCGCC
>CBFCWN010000029.1:0-38734 GCA_965601515.1 uncultured Myxococcales bacterium
CGCCGACATCCAGCTGATTTCCCCGAACGTGCTCGCTGTCGACGCTGGCGCGTTTCTTGCTCGTTTCGATAGTACCGATCCCCGAAACTGTGGTGAGGAGAATGGGCGCTACCGAACAACGAAATACCGATGTCGAATGCCTCAACGTCTTTCTGCACCGAGAGCGCTCTGCGTTTGAGGCGTATCAGACATGCATCGAGCGAGTGGAGGACCCGCAGGTTTGTCGTGCGTTGACTCGTTTGCGCACAAGGCACCAGGGTCGCGTTCGAAAGCTCGACAGGCGTATTCGCGCGCTCGGGGGTACCCCGTGCTCTCAATCACGCCCTTGGAAGCGGTTGGCGACCCTGATCGAACGCAATAGCTCGAGAGGTCCAGAAGGACGTGTTGTCGTCGACGCGCTGCGAGACTTGTCCGCACGAGTCTTGCGTGGCTATCGCGAGAGCCTTTCCGATTTGTCCCCGGAAACGCACGACTTCATTGTCCGCGAGATCATTCCCGATCGACAGCGCGAGCACGAAGCCGTGGCGAGCCTTGGGTCCGGGGTGGTGGCCGCGATTCGACCGTTAGCGAAAGACCACAACGCTGAAGCGTTCGGGAGGCGCGCCGGGTAGGCGAAAGTTAGGTCTTGCGACTGATCATCAGGGTCGCCGCCTCGGTTTTTCGTGCGACCTGAAGGGCGAGTTTGCTGAAGAGGCGCTTGTGACGCTCGTGGAGCAGGCCGAGGATGATGAGGTCGTGGGGGCCTGCCTCGGCGGCGAGCGCTTCGACGACGTCATCGGCCTCGACGACCTCGCATTCGGGGGTTCCTCTGGCCTCTTCCTCGGCGAAGATACGGAGCTCGCTTGCTCGGTGGGCCATCGCGATGTCGCTGAGCTCGGGCTCGACGATTTGGACGAAGCGGACGTTGTTGAGGCCGGCGCGGCCGAGGCTTCCGAGCAGTCGCGCGCGGAGCTCATCGTGACCTCCCTTGCCGCCAACGGGGACGACGACTTTCGTTTCCTCGCTGAGTGACCATTGCTGCGGTGCGCGGAGGACGACGACATCGCACTCGACGTCGTTGAGAAGTTGCTCGAGGTGCTTGACGTCCTCGTGACCCTCGAGTGAAGAAAAGCCCATGACGAGGCTCTCACACTCGCGCGACCGCGCGATGCGCGCGATCTCTCGCCACGGATCGAACGCAAGCGTCATCAAGGCCTCCGGCTTGTGTCCGGCGGTCAGCGAAGTCGACATCGCCTGCTCGACCACCTCGGTCGCATCGTGGAGCGCCTTGGTCGTCTCGACCTCTGCAGCCTTGAAGTCGCTTGGCCGCTTCACGACGGTGAGCAGCAACACCCGCCCCACGACCGGCATCGCAATCGCGTTGGCGAGCCGGACCATCGTTGCGGCGCTCGCCGGGTTGGCGACCGGGACGAGAACTAGTGGGCTCCTTCCGCGCAGCAGCGCGAGCCTCGGGTCGTACGCCTCCTTGAAGGCGTCGACGGTCTGCGCGCGACCCGCGAAGAGCGCGTAATAGAGCATCGCGCCGAGGCCAAACCATACGGCGACCACGCCTCCGGCCACCGGGGTATGGACGATCTGATAGAAGGCGAGAGCCGTGCACGCGAAGCCTCCGACCACAGGAACCAACGGGAACCACGGAACTTCGAACGGCGCTTTCGTACGAGTTCGACGCCGCGCCAGAAGGTTGGTCCAGTGTACGAGCGCAAACGAGATCAAGAAGATCAAGCTGGCCGCCGCGCCGGCCGCCGAGACGTCAGCCACCATCAGCAGCAGGAACGCCATCGAGAGTGCCGTGGCGTAGATGGCCATGACCGGCGTGCCCCGCGTCGGGTGAAGCTGCTGGAGCACGCGAGGCAGCGTTCGGTCGTCCGCCATTCGAAGGGCGATCCGGCTTGCCGCGAGAACGTTTGCCGATAGCGCCGACAGGGTCGACAGAATGGCGGCGACGATGACGAGCCAGTACCCGAAGGACCCTGCGAAATTGAAGGCGGCGTCGGCCATGACGGTCGCGGGCCGCTGACGACTCATCTCCGAAATGCTCTCGCCTGGCGGCGTGCCGACGGTCGAAACGATGAAGAGAAGCGGAATGTAGACCGCGAGCGCAATGCCAAGAGACGCGAGCATCGCTTTCGGGATGTTTCGCTCTGGCTGCTTGACCTCCCCGCCTACCGTCGCGATCAGGTCGAAGCCTTGGAGCGCGATGAACGTGAAGCCCATCGCTGTGAGGAGCCCCGTCGTCCCGTTTTCAAAGAACGGCGTCATCCCATCGCTTACGGTTCCCGAGGGTGCGAAGCCGAGCGCCCACGCGCCTGCTGCGAGAAGAATGGCGAACACGACGAGCTTGCCGATGGTTTCAAGCTGGCCGCCGCCCTCGCTACGTCGTACCGCCAAGAGCGAGTACCCGGCGGTCGCTAAGACCGCGAGCGTGGTCGTCGTCGAGCGTTTGTGAAGCCACTCGGGTGCACCATCGGTCCAGAAGTGCTCCGCTGCCAACACGGCGTACTCCGCGAAGCCAAGCGCGTAGAGCACCCCCGCCACGATGTACGCAAACCAAAGTACCCACCCGACGCCGAATGCCGCTCGCACGGTGAGAACCTTCTTCGCGAAGGTGTAGGCCCCACCGGACTCGGGGAACATCGAGGCCATCTCGGCGAAGCTCAGCGCGGTCATGACGGCGATGACGCCGTTGAACACGAAGGCGAGAATCGCACTCGGTCCGGTGGCGCTGAGCGCCGCACCGGCGAGCACGAGAATGCCCCCGCCGACGATCGCGCCGACTCCGACTCCTGTTGCGGCCCATAGGTCGAGGTGTCGGCCGTGCCCCCCTTCGTCTGAAGACGCCATCAGCTCAATCGGGGTAGACAAAGTCCTTGAAGCTCACGCGGTAGAACAGCGAGTACATGAGCGGGACGAATCCAAGTGTCAGCATGGTTGAGAACGCGAGTCCGAACATGATGGCGATCGCGAGAGGCTGCCACATGCCCTCGCCGCCGAGGTAGAGCGGAATCAGGCTGGAGATGGTGGTCGCGGTGGTCAACATGATTGGTCGAAAGCGCTGTTGCGCTGCTTGGATCACCGCGTGCGGTGGCGCAAGACCGTTCTCGTCCTTTTCGATTTCGATGCGATCGATGAGGACAATACCGTTGTTGATGACGATGCCCGCGAGCGAGACGATGCCGAGCAGCGTCATGAAGCCGAAATAGCCTCCGGGTAGCCCGACGAGATCGACGAGGACGAGACCAATCGCGACTCCGACCAAGGCGAACAGAATCGTGGCGAGAACGATGGTCGGCTTCCGCAGCGAGTTGAACTGCCACACCAGAAGCATGAGAATGACCATGCCCGCGATGGGGAGTTTAGCGGCGATCGATGCGTTGGCGTCGCCCGATCCTTCGACCTCGCCGCCGAACTCGTAGCGATAGCCGATGCCCCACTCCTTCTTTTGCTCCTCGAGCCAGGGCGTCATCTCTGCGATGACGTCGAACGCCGTGACGCCTGGGACGACGTCGCTGTCGACGGTGATGGTCGAGTAGAGGTCGCGACGCAGAATCTCAGACGACTCCCACTCGAGCTCGCCGGTGGCGACCTGTGTGAGCGGCACCGTACTTCCGTCCTGCGAAAAGACGCTCAGCGTCGAGAGGCGTTCGATGTTCCTGCGACCCTCTGCAAGCGAGCGAAGCACGACGGGAATGGTCTTGTCGTCTTCGCGGTACTTTGTCGTTTCGAACCCACTCAGGAAAGTCTGAAGTGACGTCGCGACGTCTTCATTGGTGACCCCGGCGCGCCGAGCGCTGTCTCCGTCGACGGCCACGACGAGCTTCTTCACACGGGGGCCCCAATCGTCGCCCACGTTTCGAGTGTCGTCGCGGTCGTTCAGCCATTGCTTGACCGAGTCCGCGATTTCGAACGTACGGTCGATGTCCTTTCCGCCGATGCGAACCTCGATCGGCTTGTTGACCGGCGGTCCGTTCCCGAGCGGTCGCACGTACGGTCGCACGTCGGGATACCGCTCCGTCACGTACGTCTCGAGGCGCTCCATCAGCTCGGGTACAATTTCGGCGTTGGTGGTCGACAGCATGGTTTCCGAGAACCGAGGGCGCGGGGCGTTCGGGTTGTAGCCAAGCGTGAAACGAGGCGGTGTCGTACTGATGAAGGAGGCCCAGTGCGTGACGCCTGGCTGGTCTTCTGTTGCGAACAGTTCCGTCTCGATGAACTCGTCCATGTCTTCGATCATCGCTTCGGTGGTTCGAATCGACGTCCCCGGAGGGAAGGTGAACTCTGCGACGAAGAAGTTGCTCGTCTCCGTGGGGAAGAAGATCTGTGGAACGAGGCTGAACAGTTGAATTCCGAGGAAAAACCCGACCACTGCGACCGAGATGCTCACGATCGGATGGCGCAGGATGCTCAGGATGGTGCGTCGGTAGAATCGATAGAACCGAGAGTTGAAAGGCTCTTCGATCGGCTTCGGCTTGAGGAATCGGACACAGAGCACCGGGATCATCGTTAGAGCCAACACCCACGAGACGAGTAGCGTGATGGTGACGACCGAGAAGAGTACGCCGGTGTACTCGCCGACGGCCGACTCGGCGAGCCGGATGGGAAGGAACGCAGCCGACGTCGTCAGCGAAGCGATGAGCAGGGGAACTCGAAGCTCCTTCGTCGCACCGAGGGCTGCCTTCACACCATCCTCGCCCCCGGCCATGCGGACCATGATCGACTCGGAGATGACGATCGCGTTGTCGACCAAGAGACCAAGCGCGATGATCAGCGCGGCGAGCGACATCTGGTCCAGCTGAATGCCGAAGATGCTCATCGCCCACATGGTGATGACCATCGTGACGGGAACGAGAGTCGCGACGACCAATCCGGTGCGAAACCCGAGGGTCAAAAGCATGACGACGAGAACGATGGCGACCGCCTGCATGACGCTCTCGACGAAATCGTTGACCTTCTGCTCGACCTTCGTCGGCTGAAAGTAGGTCTGATAAAACTCGACCCCCCACGGGTACTGCTCCTGGATGAACCGGAAGAACTCCTGGAGCTCCTTGCCGAGCTCGATGAGATTGCCGCCTTCGGCCATCGAAACCGCGAGGGTGAGAGCGGGCTCCCCTTCCGCGCGGACGAGAGCCTCAGGGGGGTCCACGTAACCGCGGTAGATGTCGACGATGTCCTCGAGGTACACGAGGTCTTCGGTCTGCGGCATGCGGATGACGGTGCGTCTCAGCTCATCCACCGAAGCAAAATTTCCGCTCGGCTCGAGAGCGATCGTCTCGGATGCGACGTCGATTTCGCCGCCTGGTTGAATGATGTTTCGCTGCTGAAGCGTGTCTTTCAGGAACTGCGGTGTCATCCCGATCCGGCTCAGGACGGCGTTGTCGTACTCGACGAACAGGCGCTCTTCCTGGGCGCCCATGATGTCGACCTTGGCAACCGCTTTGAAGCGCAGGAGCTCGTCGCGGAGGTCATCGGCGATGTCCTTGAGCTCCATGTACGAATACCCGTCGCCGACCATGCTGAACATGATCGGATAGACATCGCCGAACTCATCGTCGACGAACGGCCCCTGTATGTCCTCGGGTAAGTTCGGCTCGACGCTTTCGACTTTCCGACGGAGATCGTCCCAGATAGGGCGCATCTCTTTGAATTCTTCGCGGATGTTCACATAGATGACGGACACGCCGGTGCGGCTCTCGCTGTTCACCCAGTCGAGCTGCGGGATTTCTTGGACGACCTTCTCGATGGGGTCGGTGATCAGCTGTTCGACGCGCTCGGGACTCGCACCCGGGAAGTACGTCGTGATCATCGCCGTGCGAATGATGAAACCGGGGTCCATCTGCCTCGGCGCGTCGAAGTAGGCACCGATGCCTGCGAAGATCAGAACGACGATAAACGTGCCTGTGACCGTCCGTCTTTCGAGCGCGAACGAGGTCAAGCTCATTGAACTGGCGCCTCCTCCTTGGAGCCGTCAGGTCCAGCGTCAGCCACGTTCGCAGGTTCCGAGCCGGGGCGGGACGGTACGCGGACTGTGAGCCCGTCGTAGATGCGACTTACGCCCGCCGTGATGACCAGGTCCCCGGTATCGATCCCCGACGAGACCTCGAGGCCGTCCGAGAGAAGCTCGCCGACCACGACGGGGCTTCGATGCACGACACCCAGACCGTCGTCCGTCTTCTCGAGCTTGAAGACGAACCGTCCGTCGCGGTCTTCGCCAACGGCGACGGCAGGCAATGTGTATTGAGGCGCGTTCGGGTCGGAATCGAACTTGAAGGTCACGTCCGCGGCCATGCCCGCTCGCACTTCATCCTCGCCCTCGGTGAGCTGGACGGTGACCGGAAACGCTGCGGAGCCGCTGACGCTTGCGACGCCTACCTCGGTGACCACGCCTTTGAAAGCCTTGCCATCAAGCGAGTTGAATCGTGCTTCCGCGGCCGCGCCGCGCTTGATGCTGCGGATCACCGACGCCGGCACCGAGGCGCTCACCTCGATCGCGTCCCCTGCGAGCAACGTCGCGACCAGCGCGCCTGCCTGCACGTACTCGTTCACCTCGATGTCGACGGTCGCGAGAGTCCCCGCCTCGGGGGCCTTGAGGTGCGTGTAGCCGAGCTGACGTTTGCTCAACCGAATCTGCTGATTGGAAGCATTGAGCGAGGCGCGGGCGGAATCGTAAGCCGTGCGGTCTGCGTCGAGGTCCTGCTTCGAGACGTTCTGGTTTTCGTAGAGCGCCTGGGTACGATCGTAGGTCGCTTTTGCGTTTCGCTCCTGCGCGCGCGCCTGAGCGGCACTGGCCTGGGCGTTTTGGAGCTGAAGTGAGAAGTCGGTCGGGTCCATTCGGGCGATGGTCTGCCCCTTCTTTACGACGTCGCCGACACTCACGGGAACGCTGAGCACCTGCCCGGACACCTGAAAGCTGAGCCGGCTCTCCTGACCGGCTTTGGCAACGCCGGAGTAGGTGCGCTGTCGAGCGGCGTCGCGTCCTTCGACCAGAATGTAGCGGACGGGTCGAATGAGCTCCGGCTCTTCGGGCTCGTCCTTGCAGCCCACGAAAGCGAACAGAACCGCGAACAGTGCGATGTGGCATCGATGGAGCATCACTTCTCTTCTCGTGGGTTCACGGGTTGTGGCTGCGCTTCGGGTCCTAGGAGATCTCCGGCCCGGTTTCGCACGGCGGCGAACGCGTCGAGACGCTGAAGGAAGTCGTCTCGTTCCTCTTGACTCCCTTCGAGTGAAAACGACCCGGACGCTCGCTGGACTCGAAGCGCGTCGATGAGAAAGTTGTAGAGCGCGTTTGCGGCGGCAAGCGCAGCGCCGAGGGCTTGGTTCTGTGCGTCGACGAGCTGAATGATGTCGGCAGCCCCTCGCTGATAAAGCTCGGTCACCAGCTCGAGGTTGCGTGCCGAGGCCTTTGCGGCGTCCTGGCTGAGGGCGATGTTCGCGAACGAAAAGCCCGCCTGATGGAGCGCGGAGCGCACGTCCTGTTCGAGCCGCTGCGCGATGATTGCCCGGTTGGTGCGAAGTTGGTCCATTACGCGGAACTGTCGGCGAATTCGCGCGTAGTTCGACGTCCCGTCGAAGAGCACGAGGGAGGCCTGGGCACCTACCTGCCAGGTGAAGGTTTGCCGTCCCGGAAAGTCGAACCCGCCCATCGAGGGAACCGACTCTGAACCTGCGCCACTGACGAACGGAACGTGCGTGAAGCCTCCGACGATCGCGACATCCGGAATGCCGAGCTGGCGCCGCTCACCCTTGAGAATCTCATCCTGCGCGGCGAGCTGATTGTCGATGCTTCGGATCTCGGGCGAGTTTCGGATCGCCTCCTGAGCCATGAACTCTCGGAAGATTTTGAAGGACCAGGGATCCTGCAGATACTTCGCGACCCTCGGATCGCTGCCCGGCGTGACGGCGCGAATCTCTTCGGGCGGAGGCACACGGAACGGCGCCTCGAGCGGCCGATTCAGGATGCGATTGAGGTCGATCTCGGCGTTGTTCCGAAGAGCGCTCGCCTCGATCACCGCAGAGCGGCTCTCGGCGATCTGAGTCTGCCATCGGTACACCTCTTCCGGACCTGCAACGCCGATCGCGTTTCGAGTTTCAGCCAGCGCTAGGTTCTTGCGCGTGAGTCGTAGGTTGTCGCGGTTCACGCGCTCGTTGTTCTTCGTTCGAAGAACGTTGAGATAGGCCTCTCCCGCTTCGAGGATCGTGTCGAGGCGAACGGACACGTAGTCGTGCTCCGTCGCCCAGTAGAGGTCGCGGCTCGAACGGATTCCCGCATGCGCCCGCGGCGAGTAAAGAAGCTGCGAGCCGCCGATGCCCCAGGTGAACTGCCGCTGAGCTTGCCCGAACGAGTTCGAGACGGCGGGGTCGGTGATCGTCATGTCCCCGTTGGCGTCGACCTGGGGAAGCCAGGGGCCGCGGTTCTCCTTGAACGTCTCGTAGCTCTGGTCGATGTTCAGCCCTTCGGACATCAGGTCGAGGTTTGCGCGAACGGCATCGCGCATCGCGATTTCGAGCGTGATGAGAGGGCCACGCGTCCCCGACTGGTCGTTGATGAGGCGTGCCTCGGCCATGACTTCGAAGCGTGGCCAGGTTCCGATCTGACGCGCCGTTGCCATGTTGATGACGAGCACCGGGCGCTCCTCGAACGAGACAGGCAGCGTAGACGCGGGTTCGCCTGAGAGGATGCGCTGCACGAATAGGGCGGCTCGTCGCATGCGTCGAATGTCATCTTCGCGGGTTTCTACGGTGGCGAGCGCCCCGTTTTCTACCCACTTCACTCCCTCGCCCGAGTACGAAGGCAGCGCTTGTGCGTTCAGCCCGTCGATCAGTCGCTGTTTTTCGTCGTCCGTCCATCGAAACAACGGCCCGATGTAGACGGCCTCCGAATCCTCTGGAATGGCGTCCAGCGCTTCCTGCGCGTCGCCGTCTGCGACCACGAGGTGCGTCTCGATGCCGAGGCGCTGGCTTGCAAGCGCGACGGGCTTGTCCGGATCGTCGAGGTACTCGATGACCTCCTTGCCGACAACGAGCGCGAGGCTGTCGAAAAGTACGATGTCACGAAGCGTTTGAATCTCGCGCTCGAGATTGAGAAGGCCCCCGATGTACGCGAGGTTCCGCCGTCCGCTCGTGTTTCCTTCTCGGGGTAGGCCCTGAAGCTTTGGCTCCGCATAGGGAATCAGCACGGGCTTGGGCAGCCGCGGCATGCGTCCAGCTGCCACACCCGTGATTGCTCCCGAGACGATGATCAGGTCGATTGAACGGTCTGCGAATGCCACCTCGAGCGCGGCGGTCGAGCTCTCGAGCGACCAGTCGGGCTTCACCGGAGGCTCGAGGAATTCGACGTACACGTCGTCTTTCGCGAGCTCGAGAATCTCACGCTTCAGCTGCGCCTGCCGTTCGGCGAGCACCGAAGAGTCGCCATCGGCGATCATCATGATGCGAAAACTGGGCAGCTGTCGCTGGGCTAGCGCCGAACCGGCGGTCGCCACGAGCGCGAACGCGAAGATAGTCGTAATCGTTCGACGCCACATTTTGGTCATCACCACCTCGCCCGGAGGAGAAGCAAACGCGAGCTTATGCCCGAACGTAGCCGCTGTCTATGGAGGCAGAGGCGCTTGGGACTGCGCGGCGTCTGCAGCAAGCACGTACTCGTTCAGCCGTCGCTCGAACTCTCGTTTTGCGTCCTCTGTGTCGAGGTTTCGGAAGTGACTGATTTCGCGATTCACGAACAGGAGCGCGAGCATATAGTCGTACGCGGCGTTGGCGGCCGCGAGGTCCGCGACCAGGCTCTGCGTCTGAGCATCGATCAGTGTGATGATGTCGACCTTGCCTCGGCGGTAGAGGTCGACCACCAGCACCAGGTTGTCTCGAGCCGCACGTGCTGACCGTCGCGTCAACGTCACGGATGCCAGTGCCGCCGACGCGCTATAGAGCTCCGTTCGCACGCCCGTGTCGATGAACTGCTCCACGCGTTCGAACTCCGCGCTCAAACGTTCCGTCAGCCGTGCCGCTTCGCGCATCTCGGCAACGCCGGTGCCGCCTCGCGATAGCGGAATCGCCGCGTATGCGCCGACGTCCCAGGTCCCTTTGTTGAACTCGGGAAACAGCCCCTCAAACTGGGGCGGCACATTGGGAGTCTCGGACCCGGCGCCGTCGACCCAGTAGTCGTGTTGCCCTCCGCCTTCGATGAAGAACTCGGGGAGCCAGAGCTGCCGCTTGCGCCCCTCCTCGGTGCGAATGAAACCTCGCTTGCGAGCGTCGATACGTCGCGCGTCGGGGGAGTTGCGAAGACCTTCCTCTACCATGAAGTCCCGCAGCAGTTCGAACGACCACGGGTCGCCCATGTACTTCGAAATCGGATCGCGCGGGGGTAGGGCGAACCCGTCCGAATCGAGCGGCAGGTCGATCGGAGCGACCGGAGTTTCGAGCGGACGGTTGAGCACTCGGTTGAGCTCGATCTTCGACTGCTCGACGATCGCTCTAGCGTCGATGACGGACTGTTGGTTGACCGCGAGCTGCGATTGCCAGCGGTAAAGCTCGCTTGCATTCGCCACGCCGATTTCGAGGCGGAGACGGGCAAGCTCGAGGTACTCTCGCGTGAGACGGATGTTCTTTCGCTGAATGCGCTCTTCGGCCTTCGAACGGAGCACCGCGACATACGCCGTTCCCGTCGCAAGCATCACGTCGAGCACGTCGACGAAGTAGCCGTACTCACGCCCCTCCTGAAAGAGTTTCCGCGACTGGAAGCGAGTCCATGCGTTCTCCGAGTAGATGCTCTGGGTGGCGCGGGCGAAAGTGGTGCCTTGGTACTGCGCGATGAAGCCCCCCGGCAATACGCGGTTCGGGTCTCGAATGGTGACCCCCGACTGAACCTGCGCTTGGATGATGAGTGGGCCTCGCCCGGCCTTCACTCGTTCCTCGCCGGCTTCGACGAACTTCTGAGAGACCTCGAGGTCGAGGTTGGTGTCGACCGCTTCGAGCATCGCGACGCCCATGTCGATGGCGTTCTGTTCCTCGCCTTCGTCTTCGTGCATGAGCTCGGCTTCGATCAAGATCTCGAAGGTCGGTCGTACGCCGATCGCCCGTGCAGCTTCCATGTTGATCTGCAACTCTAGGCGTTCTTCGAACTCGACGTGAATGTCGGACGATGGCCGTCCTTCGAGGATGAGATCGAGATTGAGCGCAGCGCGCTGTGCTCGCCGGGTGAAGTTGTTGGGCGAGCGAATCGACATCATCGCGCCCTGGTTGAGCCAGTCCGGGTCGACGGCGATGTTCGGGATCCTCTGACGGGTGAGGTGCGCCGCGAGCCGCTCCCTGTCGGCAAGGCTGAACTTGCGTATCGCCGAAATGATCACGCCGTCCGTGGTATTCGGGATCGCCGCGAGAAGCGCTTCCACTGTGGGCTCGGCCGTCACGACGGTGAGGCCCTCGTCCCGGTTTACGGTGTCGACGACGTCTTTTTGCGAGTCTTCTGCGAGCACGATGATGCGCTTGCTGTCCGCAACCCTGCGAAGCGCGTCGGCTTCTTGACTCACGTCGAACTCTTCGCTGATGTAACTGAGGTGCTTACGACCGCTCACGTCGCCGCGGCGAGGAAGCCCCTGTCGCTCGGCTTCGAGCACGTAAGGAAGGATCGTTGGCTTTGGTAGGCGAGGGCGCTTTGCGACAGCGGTGATGGTGTCGTGGCCAAAGCCGAATACGGCGGTTATGTCGGGGTCTTCGTACGCCTCGTCCAGCTGTCGTTGGACACCGGCGGCCGTCCAATCGGGCTTTGCCTCGAGCGTGACGAACTCGACCGTGAAGCGATCGGAGAGCTGGTCTCGAATTTCCGTAGTCAGGTTGTCGATCGCCTGGTCGAAGACAGGCGATTCCCCGTCGAGCACGGCCGCCACACGGACGACCGGTTTCTCAGACTGCGCAGTGAGGGATGCGGGGACCACGAGCAGCGCAAACAAGAACAGGCAAAGAGGCCGCATAGCGGCCGAAGCATAGTCGACGGGTGAGCCAATCCCTAGGAGAGAATCGCCCCATTTACGTGTTCTACGCTTGGCAACCGGCGTACTCCTTTCTATGCTCCGCGCACCCTCCGAAAGCGTGGGAAACGACTCGAAGATGGAGCTCTCATGTCCTTGAAGACGGTCGTCCGCGGCCCACTGCTGTTCCTGTTCCTCGCCACCGTCGCGTTTGCGGGGTGCAAGGAAGAAGAGGTGGTTGCGGTCGAGCCCGCGCCGCGCCCGATCAAGATCTATCGACTCGGGGGCCAGCTCGGTGATGCTCGACCCGACTATCCTGGGCGAATCAAGGCGGTGAAGGTCGTCGAGCTCGCGTTCGAAGTGGCGGGACGCATCATCGATTGGAACGTCGAGGAAGGGCAGGGGGTTCGAAAGGGGCAGATCCTCGCAAGGCTCGACCCACGCGATTACCAGGCGCAGGTCGAAGCGGCGCGCGCACGACTGCGTCTTGCGGAGGCCGAGTACCGACGGGAGAGCAAGCTCTTCGCATCGGGGTCCGGCACACAGAGAGACCTCGACGTGGCGACTCGTTCTCGCGACGTCAGTCGCGCAGAGCTTCGCATCTCCGAAAAGGCACTGGAGGACACGCGGCTTCGCGCGATCTTCGACGGAGTCATCGCCCGCAAGCTCGTGACCGACTACCGAAACGTCGAAGCACGCGAGCCCGTGCTGCTCCTGCAAGACGAATCGGTCATGGAGGTCGTCGTCGACGTTCCCGAACGCGATCTCGCTGGCGGTCGGAAGGACCTGAACATCGCCGAGTGGAACAAGATGGCCAAGCCGGTCGTTCAGCTGTCGGCGATTCCCGACTCTGAGTTCCCGGTGAAGCTGACAGAGCTGGCGACCGCTGCCGATCCGAACACGCGCACCTTTCGCGCGACCTTCGCCATGGAAAAGCCGAAGGGCATCGCAGTCCTCGCGGGTATGACGGCCAAGCTGTTGATCACCGGCTACCGGACGACGGCGCCGGACGAAGTGCTCGTTCCCGTTGGGGCGGTTATCGCCGATAGCCAGGAAGACCCCTACGTGTGGGTGGTCGACGAAGACTCGATGACCGTGACGAAGCTGCCGGTCGAGGCGGGACAAATTACGGGCGACCGTATCGTGGTCGCCGAGGGGCTCGAAGGCGGTGAAGCGATTGCAATGTCCGGAGTGCATCAGCTCACCGACGGGATGAAAGTCACCGAGCTCTCGGCGTCGGACGAGACCCGGAAATGAATCTCACCAACTTCGCGCTTCGGAACCGGACCCTCATCGTCGTGCTGACGCTCGGCGCGCTCTTCGCTGGGTACCAATCGTTCAATGGGCTTCCCCGCCTCGAGGATCCCGAGTTCACCATTAAGGAAGCGCTGGTGATCACTCCGTACCCCGGAGCGACTCCGTACGAAGTCGAAGAAGAAGTCAGCGACGAGCTCGAACGCGCCATTCAGAAGCTCGGAAAGATCAAAAAGATCGAGTCTCGCAACATCCCCGGGCAGTCGACTATCACGGTCGAAATGCGCTCGACGGTGCCCGGCGCCGCCCTTCCTCAGGTGTGGGACGAGTTGAGGCGCAAAGTCGGGGATGCGCAATCGAGCCTGCCGCCCGGCGCGGGGCCCTCGCTGGTGATCGACGACTACTCGGACGTCTACGGTGTGTTCCTCGCCATCTATGGGGACGAGTACAGCGATCGCGAACTTTACGACGTGGCCAAGCTTCTCCGAAAGGAGCTGGTCTTGGTGAAAGACGTCGCGAAGGTCGAGCTCTTCGGAGTCGTTCCCGAAGCCGTCTACATCGAGTTCGACCGAGAACGTCTCTCTCAAATCGGCATTTCGCCAGACGCGATTCAAGAGCAGCTCGTAGCCGAGGGCATCGTGTTCGATGCCGGGATGGTGCCGGCCGGCGAGGAGTACCTGCGGATTCAGCCGGACTCGCTCATCAACTCCTCTCAAGACCTTGGCAACATCCTCATCAGCAAGGGTGACAACTCGCAGGTGCGTCTGCGCGACATTGCGGGCATCGAACGAGACTACAAAGACCCGCCGCAGAACCGACTGCACATGAACGGGCACCGCGCCATCGGCATCGGGGTGTCCACGGAGAAGGGCGGAAACGTCGTGACGATGGGTGAGGGCGTCAAGCAGCGCCTTCGCGAGCTTCAGCCGAGGTTCCCACTCGGGATCGATCTCGAGGTCATCTACATGCAGTCGGACATGGTCGTGGCCGCGATCAACGGCTTCCTGATCAACCTCATCGAAGCCGTGGCGATCGTCATCGTCGTTCTGCTCCTCTTCATGGGGATGCGAAGTGGGTTGATCATCGGCTTCGTGCTGGTGCTGACCATCGCTGCGACGTTCATCTTCCTCGGCCCAGCGGGCGTCGCCCTCGAACGTATCTCGCTCGGCGCGTTGATCATCGCTCTCGGGATGTTGGTCGACAACGCGATCGTGATCGTCGACGGCATGCTCGTGCGCATGAACAAGGGCATGGAAGGCGAGGAGGCTGCACGGGAGGTCTCCGGTCAGCAAGCGACGCCTTTGCTCGGCGCGACCGTGGTCGCGATCATCGCGTTCGCCGCCATCGGGCTTTCACCGGACAGCACGGGCGAGTTCTGTAGCTCGCTTTTCACCGTCATCGGAATCTCGCTTTCGCTGAGCTGGGTGACCGCCATGACCGTGACGCCGCTCATGTGCATTTGGTTTTTGGTGCCGGGCAGCAAGAAAGCTGACGGCGCCGAGCCTGCCAAAGATGCAGAATCGAACGATGCGCCCAAGGAAAACGCCTTCTATCGGTTCTATCGACGAGCGCTCGCCGCGTGTCTTCGCTTTCGGTGGGTCACCATTGGTGTCGTACTTGGCCTCTTCGCCGTCTCCGTCTACGGCTTCGGCTTCACGGACAAGTCCTTCTTCCCTTCATCGACCACGCCGAAGTTTCGCGTGGATGTGTTCTGGCCGATCGACCAGCACATCGACGTCACCGAAGAAAAGGTGGAGGTGCTCGAGCAAGGACTTGCTCAGCTCGAGGGCGTCACCAACGTGGCGTCTGCGATCGGACAAGGCCCGCTTCGGTTCGTTCTGACGTTCACGCCTGAAAAAGAGCACCAGGGCTACGCGCAGTTCCTCGTCGACATCGAGGACTACACCACGTTGAAACGGGATATCGAGCGCGCGGAAGAGTACATCAAGGGCGTGGCGCCCGACGCGACCGTGTTCGGGCGAACGTTCGACCTCGGGCCGAGTAAGCCAGGCAAAATCGAAGCGCGTCTCGTAGGCCCCGATGCCAACGTCCTTCGAGAGCTCGAGGAGGAGGCGCTCGCTATCTTCAAGGCCGACCCGGATACCAAGGGCTCGCGCGGCAGGTGGTACGAACGCGTGAAGGTGGTTCACCCGAAGCTCTCGGAAGAGCAAGCGGACGCACACGGCATTACGACGCGATCCGTCGCTCAGGCTATCCGCTCCACCTTCGAGGGCGAACCAATCGGCGTGTACCGCGAACGCGACGAAGTGATCCCGGTGCTGTTCCGTCAGCCCGCGCCCCTCAAGGACAACGTCTCCAACCTCCGGCAGATCCCGATCTGGAGTCCCGTTGCCCAGCGTTACATCCCGCTTGCGAACGTGGTCACGGGGCTCGAAACGGAATGGAGCGACCAGGTCGTCGAGCGTCGCAACCGGAAACGTACACTGACGGTCGTGACCGATCCGACCAACGAATCCGCACCGACCCTATGGGGCCGCCTCGCGCCACAAATCGAGGCGCTCGACTTCCCCCCAGGCTACTTCGTCGAATGGGGTGGGGAGTACGAAAGCGCGACCGACGCACAGGCGGCGCTCTTCGCACCAATTCCGATGTTCGTCGCGATCATGGTCGTCATCGTCATCGGGCTGTTCAACGCGATCCGGCAGCCACTGGTCATTTGGTTGACCGTCCCCTTGGCGCTCATCGGTGTCACGGCTGGTTTGCTTCTCACGAAGCAGCCGTTTGGCTTCATGGCGCTCCTCGGTTTTCTGAGTCTATCCGGAATGCTCATCAAGAATGCCATCGTGCTCGTCGACGAGATCGATCTGCAGCGGCGACTCGGAAGCTCCACGTACAAGGCGATTCTCGATAGCGGTGTGAGCCGTCTTCGGCCCGTCTCCATGGCTGCTGCGACGACCATTCTCGGGATGCTCCCGCTCTTTTCCGATGCCTTCTTCGTCGCGATGGCCGTGACCATCGTGTTCGGGCTTCTGGTGGCGACGGTGCTCACCATGATCGTCGTGCCTACCTACTACGCGATCTTCTTCAATGCGAAGCCCGACGAAGGCGGGACACCCTCGACGACTCCAACGCCGGTTCCGGCGCCAGCCGAGTAGTCAGTCCCGATTCGCCACGCCTGAGATGTGCAGGCCGACGAGCCGTGCGATCATGATGGCGAGGTAGAGCTGGCCGGTCACGCCTTCGAGAACCGCAAGCGGTTGCGCGACGCCGCCGACCGGAACGATGTCGCCGTACCCCATCGTCGTGATGCAGACGAAGCTGAAGTAGAGGGTCGTGTTCGCGAGTAGGGGGCGGTCGATCTGGACCTCTTCAGGCAAGCCCCGAAACGAGCCTGGGCTCGTCAGCTCCAGGATCTGAAAGAGCATGGCAAAGCCGACGGCCAGCAAGACGTAGACCACGATCGCGCCGAGAATCGTATCGACCGTTACGTCGGTACGTGAGAAGAGCGACTGGACGATGATCGAAACCGCGTAGAAGAGCCATGCCGACGTCAACGCGAGAGCCGTGATGTCGACGCCTCCTACGCCAGACAATAGCTCACCCCAGCGCACTGCGAGGGTGACGACTGTCAAGACCATGAACGCATGGTGGTGACGCGTGCGCCCGACAGAGTAGACACCGGAAAGGAGAATGAAGTCGAACAACAGTTCGAAAACAAACCAATCCTGCTCGAACGGGATGACGGGTCCCACCACGAGCATCAGCACGAGCGCGATCAGCAGCAAGGCGTTGCGGGGAATCCCCACTAGTAAACGTTCCACCATCGAATCTGGTGGTGCATGCTACAGGCAGTCGTGCCTCGTCGCTAGCGACGGAGCCGGTAAAAGCTCCAGTGCTTCCCTGAGTCGCGGTGTGCGGCCGACGTCTCGTTGTGAAAGAGCGATCGTACTTCAGAGAGCCTCACGAGGGGCTCCCCTTGCGCTCTCGGATCGAGCGAGGGCTCCATGTAAACCGTCAATAGAAGCTCCTTGATCACCATCGGTCGCTCGTAGAGGCCGCGCGCCGTGGACGGGCCCGCCTCGATCGAGACGCATTCCGCGTCGCGGCTGAGCTGAAGATGACGAATGGCGCGTCGGATGTCCGGCGCTTCGTCCGACACGACAGGAACGGGAGCCGCCGCCAGCTTGCGTGTGGCGGTTCGGTCGGATGTGAAGATCATCGGCCGGCCCCAGCCATGGAACACGGGGTGATCGAAGTCGATGTCTCCGCTCTCCGTGAGCACGAGAATCCACGGAGGCTCGAAGATGCCCCATCTTCGTTCTCGCCATTTCAGAAGGGCGTTGCCCCAGCGAGGGTCCGCTTCGAGGCTGTACGAAAGGTTCGGCTCGTCGCGGAGAATCTTGCCCGTGATGATGATTCCGTCCGCTCGAGCACGCGAGATGTGGAGCGCAAGCCAGTCGAGCTCGCTCTTTGGGGCGTATTCGTTGATGTTGATCGTCGTCAGGGGCACGCCCTCGGCGGAACGCCACGCCGCGAACACGTGAGAAACTGCCGGACGAGTGTCGATCGGGCTGCCAAACAAGGCCCGAGCGGCGCGATCGACGCTAGCGGCGTCGGTCAGCTCGACGATGGAGGCGACCATCGCCCGATGGAATGGTGCTTTCGCGGTCAAGTCAACCGTGATTCGGCCCAAAACTCGCGTCGTCGATCCTCGACCTGTTAATCTCGCGTCATGTCGCGTTGGCTCTTGATCGTACTGGTTTTCGGCATCGGATGTGCCGGTCGCCAGACCCCGGACGGCCCGCAAGAGGTCGTCGTCAGCCCAATCCCGGTGCCTCAACCCGTCGTTCCGAGGGCGGAGCTGAGTCGCGATCTTCAAGAGCTTTGGCAGCGAGTCGAAGAAGCCGTGGCCGTTCGACCGCCCCAGCCTCCGGAGGGCGCTTCGAGTGAGGACATCGACGAGTGGGCGGACGGGGCGTTCCGCGAGTGGGTGCTCCAGCGGCAGGCGGCGACCGATCGAGCGCTCGCAGCCACGCAGGCTCTTCGCACGCATCCATTGTTCGAACGTGGGATGGGCACCGCGCTATTTGGATACATGTACGAGGACATGGCCGGCAGCATTCGCGGGGCGCCGGTTCCAGAGACCATCGCCAAAGACGAAGAGCTTCTCGAGATCTACACCGATGCGTTGACCGAGCACATCACGCCCTTCGCAGAGCTTTCGGCGAAGGCGTACTACGCCTGTCTGGCACTCTTCGTGAAGCTCAACGACCCGCAGTGGGGCGAGTGGGCGTACTACTGTGACGAGCGCGGGGCCGAAGTCGTCGATACCTTCGAGCTCGAGCCGCCCGAGCCTGCCGACGCGTCGGCGACGGTGACGCAGCTCGTTGCCCCTCGTTAGGGCGGATCAGCCTCGTGCGCCCGCGCCGCCGATGGAGCGCGGCATGCCGATGAGCGTCAGAAGCTCCATGCGCGCGGCCTCGTCCTTCAGGAAGCAACCGGTTAGTCGGCTCGTCGTGGTCCACGACCCGGGCTTTCGCACGCCTCGGTAGCACATGCAGAAGTGCTGACACTGGAGGATCACGGCGGTGCCCTGCGGCGTGAGTGTCTCGTCGATCGCGTTCGCAATCTGGGCGGTGAGCTTCTCCTGCACTTGGAGGCGCTTTGCAAACGTGTCGATCACTCGGGCGATCTTCGAGAGGCCCACGACCTTGCCGTTCGGGATGTATGCGACGTGCGCCTTGCCGACGAACGGGACCACGTGGTGCTCGCAGTGGCTGTAGATTTCGATGTCGCTTACCAAAACGAGCTCGTCGTAGCCCTCTACCTCGCTGAAGGTGCGGGAAAGGTGCTCGACCGGGTTGTCGTGGTAGCCGCGGAAGTGTTCTTCGATCGCCCCGAGAACGCGACGCGGGGTGTCGATGAGGCCCTCACGCGTGGGGTCATCCCCGAGGTACGCAAGCAGCTTTCGTACGCACTCTGCGGCTTCTTCATCGGTAGGTTTCGTCGTCATCGAACCATGCAGCCTTGGGCTAGGGTGCGGGGCCGTCAAGTCATTCTTTCGGGACGTCGCCTCGGATCCACTTCACCTGAAGCACTCGCTCTGAGATTCTCCAGCCCGCCGACGTCTCCACGAGCCTGTCTTGGTACTCGCCGCCCATGTCGAAGAAGCGCATGTTGCCCGATTCGCCTTTGTACCCGTGGACGGCGAGCACGTAGGCCGTGGAGCGAACCGCTTCGTTCTCCTGTCGCACCTGAATGTTGCTCATGAAGTGCTGGAGGATGCTGAACTTCGTCATTTGGGTTTCGAGCCATTCAGTCGCTTCTGCGCCGCTGAGGACTGGACCCCCGGCGCTGCTGTAGTCCACGCGTGCGTTCGGGAGGAAGACATCGCCGAGAAGACTCCAGTTGGCAGTGTCGATGGCGGTGCAATACCTCAGCAGTGTTTCGACGACGGCGCGCCGTTCGGACTCTAGGATCATGTCGCCTCAGGGGGCGCGTTTGGTGAGTCGGCCCCGCTGGGAGGATACACGGGTCGTGCCCCCCGGACGACGGATGGATCGGTTGAGGGCTTGCCGTGGGTAGGCCCCGTCGACTCGGGCACGACGATTCGGCCGGCCGTAAACCTCCGGGGAAGGATCGGCGACCAACTTCTGGCGGATCGGGGGGATCACATCGGCAAGGGAAGGCTTGGCCTCGACCGGGTTGCGTTCGGTGGGGGTCGGCGCATCTCGCGTGCTGAACACCTCTCGGTGCGCGGCGGCGCGCCCGGCGCGACGGCCTGAGTAGACGCAGTCCGCAATCGAAAGTCCGCTGACGTACTGCCTGGAGCAAACACCGACCGCGTTGCGGCCCGCGGCATAGAGCCCGGGAATGACTCCAGCGTCGCCTTTCACCTGTCCGGTACGCTCATCGACGACCAGCCCGCCGAGGGTCAACGTTGGACAGGGGAAGCGCTTACTGCGGATCCCTGCGTTGATGGCGTAGTAGGGCCCCTTCGGCATTGCGTGCATCTTGTCGGAGGTCTTTCCGAACCGGTCTTCTCGTTCGCCGTTCGCCGCCGCGTTGTATTCCGCGAGTGTCGCCTGAAGGGTCTCGATGGGGACCTTGATCTCTTGCGCCAGCTCCTCGAGCGACTTCGCCTCCTTCGTGTTGAACCAGAGGTTCAAGAGTGCAGGAGCTCGCTGGAACCACTGCGCGCGGCCCGGCTTGCACTGTTCGCGTGCGAGCTTCTTCAGCTCCGCGTCGATGATGACGATGGCCTCGCCGTCGTTCTCTTCCACCATCGCTTCGCCGACGGCGGCGCCGTACATGAACTCGTTGATGTAGCGCTCACCCTTCTTGTTCACGATCATCCCTTTCGCGAACGCCTCGGGCGGGTTGATGAAGCGCCACGCAGAGATTCGATCCATGCGGTCGGTCTTGGCGCCGACGCTCTGACCGAGCAGGATGCCGCTGCCGTTGTCGGATGCGGTTCCAAGCGGCATGCCAGGTCGGTACTTCGGTGCGATCTCGCGGACCATCTCGCGGTTGTAGATGAAGCCTCCCGCCGCGAGAATGACACCGTTGCGCGCGCGCGCTCGCGTGACGACCGAGTGGTCGCGCTCGATTTGGAAGCAGCGCTCGCGAAGTTTCTTTGCGAGTGAAGGGTTGTATTTGACGATGGCGATGCCAGCCTGGTGGAGCTTCCGGTGAAGCTGACTCCAGAAGCCACGCTTCACCTTGCGGTACTCGACGCCGAGCACCTGATTGCTGCTGCCAATCACGAGGCGCGAGACGCGAGCTTCATACTCGACGTCGATGCCTTGGCGCTGGGCGGATGCACGCAGTGGCTCGTAGAAGCTCTCACCCGGGAGGCCGGTGCCTTTTGCCCGGTGACCGCGAGGGGCCGGCGTTGCGACCTCCTTGTAGGGCGAGAAGCCCTCGTTGCCCGAGTAGTAGAGGTAGTAGTCGTCCGTCGGGTAGCTCGTCTTGTAGGGACAGAGCGACCCCTCGAAGGGAACACCATGACTCTCGAGCCAGCCGAGGTTGTCCGCACTGGTGTCGCAAAAGTCGCGAAGGGTGTCCTCCGAGACGACGCCCTTCACCTCGAGAGAAAGGTAGCGGAACATCTCGTCGGCATCGTCGGTGACGCCGGCTTCTTGTTGCACGTGCGTGCCACCGCCCGCGTAGTATACGCCCCCGCTGATCGCCGTCGCTCCGCCTCCGTGGAAGCGGTCCAGCACCAGCACGTTCGCACCCTGCGCGTTGGCCTCGAGCGCCGCGCATGCGCCAGCTCCCCCGAACCCCACCACGACCACGTCGGCCTCGCGATCCCAGACATCGCCGTTCGCTTTCGTGAGAACCAGGGGCGGATCGGCAGGCTTCGGAGCGGACGAGTTCTTCCCTTTGGGCATAGAGAAGAAATAGAACATGTTTCACTTGGGCTGTCGAGGCGATTTGCCTGAGTGCTAAGGCGCCGTTTTTGCTTCGCTATTTGCGAGTCCCAGCCGGCACCTGAGGTCCCATCCGTCGAGGTGCGGTCCGCTCATTCCGCAGCCTCTGACGCATCGTGCCCAGAAGGCCGCGGCCTGCTCCCAAATGACGTTTTCCTGCCCGGTCCAGTCCGCCTCGTAGCCTTCCGACTCCGCGAGCGCCGACGCGTCGGTGAGGGCCGACGCGATCCGTTCGTACACCAGCGCGATGCGACCGTTCGCGACCGCGTACACGTCCTGCGGCCCGACGCGAATCGCCTTCAGCATGCGGAGCGAACGCTCGACAGCCACGGTCTGCTGTTCGAGCCACGGCGCGAACGTTCCTAGGCTGCCATCCCACTCGTTGGCGAGCGCCGCATCGGTGACCTCTTTCAGTTCCTCGTATGCAGGGCTCGCCGCACCGAACGGATCGGTTGGAACGAGCTCCCCTGGCCCCGGCTGTTCGACCGGAACGATGGTCACGCCTTGATCCTGCTTGCTGCCACAGCCGAGGATCAAGCAAAGGGAGAGCGCTGTGGAAGTCGAACGAATCACGGTGGTACGATGCCGAAGTCATGCGCGAGCGATTCCCGCTTCCAATACCCAACGGTTGGTTCCAGATCGCCTACGGTGACGAGCTCGCGACCGGCAGAGTGCTTCCGCTTCGATACTTTGGCAAGTCGCTTACGTTGACACGTGCGGGCGATTCTGAGGTCGTGCTCGTCGACGCCGAAGGCCAACGTTGGTGGTGCGTCGAGCGCAATCAGATCGTTTGGGCTTGGCACCACCTCGGCGGCGAGGCGCCTTCCTGGCAGCTCCCTGTCGTCGCGGAGGTTTCCGCCGACGAGTGGACGCCGCTCGAGCGGCACCGTTGGACCGTTCGCACCCACAACCAGGAAATCGGCGAAAACGCGGTCGATCGAGCACATTTTCGATACGTTCACGGGACCGCAGGCGTGCCGGAATCGGAGCTCGAGCTCGACGGACACATTCGTCGTGCGGTGCAACACGTTCGCATGAACACGCCCCGCGGCGAGGTCAAAGGTCAGATCCGCGTCGAGGCGCACGGCATGGGTTTCACGGTGACTCGGTTCACCGGCATCTGCGAAACGGTGCTCCTGCTTTCACATACGCCTATCGACGGAGAGACCGTCGACTCTCGCTTTTCGTTCACGCAAAAGCGGAGCGATGCGGGGACCGGCGTAGCCGCTGCCGTCGTTCGCGAAGTGGTGCGTCAGATGAATCAAGACATTCCGATTTGGGAGCACAAGAGGTATCTCGAGCGACCGATGCTCTGCGACGGCGACGGACCGATCCCCGAGTATCGAAAGTGGGCGCGACAGTTCTACGGGTGAAGCGGCACGGCTCGCTCTAGGAACGCGAGGTACTGGTCGGCGGCGTCGCCCTTGAAAAGAATCTCGTTGTGGTCGATGTTCGGTCGCTCGATGTAATCGTCGGTGCGGAAGAGTCGAGCGAGCTCTTTGCCATGCTTGACCTTGATCAGCGAATCGTGGGTGCCGTGCGCGACCAGTACGGGGCATGTCACGCGCGGCGCAAAGTCGCGGCTCAGGAACGGGTCATCGAGGAAGCGCCCCACCGGGAGACGGTAGTGCTCGTTCGCGAGGTCTGCGATCGAGGTGAACGTCGACTCCATCGCGAGGGCGGCCGGCTCAACCTCCGCCGCAAGCTGGACCGCCACCCCACCGCCGAGGCTCCGGCCGTGCAACGCAACGCGGCTTGGCTTTGCTCCGAGGACGTCGGTGACGAACCGCCACGCAGCACGCGCGTCTTCGCGAACGCCCACCTCGCTCGGAGTCCCCGTGCTGCCCGGGTATCCGCGGTAGTGGATCTCGACGAAATCCCAGCCTTGGCTCACGAGAAGGTTCTGCAGCTCGATGGGGCCGAGAACCGACGAAGCGTTTCCGTGGAAATAGAGAACGACGCGCAGAGGGCCGGTTTCCACGGCGCGCCTGTGCCAGCCGTAGATGGTCTCTCCGTCGGCGGTGGGTATTTCGAGCTCGGTTGCGCCGACCTGACGTGCAACTCGGTGAAGAAGCTCGAGGCTGACCCCTTCGGGACCAGGAAAGATGACCTGCCGTTGAAAACCAGAAAAGAAGCCCATCGAGAGCCATCCCGCCGCAAGGAGTGCGGCTGACGCGAAGAGGAACTTACGCGCCACAGTCAATTCTCACCAGATATTTTGGGCTCCCCCATGCAGGTTGAATTACCATGGACGCACATGCGGGGAATCACGAATGCACTCGTGTTGTCGGCGGCGGTCTTTGCGCTCGCCTGCGGCGGATCGAAGGCCACGGAAAAGGGGTCGACGGGCAAAGTCAGCGCGATCGAGGCGATGGGCATCACGCCTCCGGACGAGGCGTGGGCGCAGATGAGCTTCGCCGACAAAGAGTTCTACATGATCGGCAAGGTGAACCCGATCTTCAAAGAGGTCTTCGCGGCTCACGATGCGGAGGAGTACGGCGAGTTCGATTGCGTCGACTGCCATGGCGAGGAGATGCGGGAAATCGATTTCAAGATGCCCGCACCCTCGATGTACATCGTCCCGCCCAAGGGCACGCCCGGTCACAAGGGGATGCTGCTTACGTTTCCAGAGGAGGTGAAGTTCATGGAGGAGGTGGTCACCCCATACATGGGCAAACTCCTCGGCATCGAGAACTTCACGTGTGCGGGCTGCCACCCGAGCGAAGCCCCGAAGAAGAAGAAGAAAAAGGGCCGCGCGGAAGCACCGCGACCCGGCGTTCGTGCCGCCGAAAAGGCTCCCGATCGTCTTTGACCGGGCTAGGGGCCCCTGCTAGCTTTCAGCCACTTTTTGTCTGGAAGGGAGTTCGATGACCTGGGTCATTACACGATTGTGCCGTGATTGCGTCGACAAATCCTGCGTCGATGTCTGCCCGGTGGAATGCATCTACGAGTACAAGGGCGACGACGCCGCGTCATTCCCGAACCAACTCTACATCCAGCCGGAAGAGTGCATCGACTGCGGCGCCTGCGAGCCCGAGTGTCCGTGGGAGGCGATCTACGAAGACGCTTCGGTTCCCGAGGTCTTTAGCGACGACACCGCGCTCAACGCCAAGATGATGGACGCGCAGGATGACTTCGAGGTTCCGGTCAACGAGGGCTCCGATCAGCCGAGCCCCGAGCAGGTCGCCGCGAACAAAGAGAAGTGGGGCCTCACCGGCTGAAGCGTAGCCGGTACGCCGCGTACGCGTAGGCCGCCACCAGTGCGGCCAGCGCGACGTAGGCGGCCCCTAAGTAAAACTCAGCAAGCTCTGTCGCGTTCCAGCCGAAGTGATTGACGAGGCGGTTCATGTCGCCGTCGCTCTCGGCTCCAATCGCAGACCCCCACGGCATCTGTGACAGGTCTTTCGAGGCTTTGCGCCAGAGAGTCAACGCCTGCGCAAAGCAGATGGAGCCAGGGATGACGGCGAGATACCGCCAGAAATCCCAGCGGAAGCGATCGGGCAGAGGGAAGTGAAACGCGATCAGGATGAAGCTTCCGAAGAAGATCTCCCCGAGGCCGCCTGCCATGATCTGCCACATCAGCGTCGTCGCTGGCGAAATCAAGAACGTTGCGATCAGCCAGCTGACGGTCATCACGCAGGTGACGCCGAACATGAAGCGATTCTTCTCGCGATAAGTGTGAAAGGCGAACCATCCGAGCACGGCTGCCACGACGGACCCCATCAGCCACGACTGGTCGTCGTACCAGATCGTAAAGAACGGTAGCGGGACCGCGATTCGGCTACTGATCCACGATGCGGCCGCGTGACCGAGCTCGTGGAAGGGCATCCCCACCATCGACGCGAACAGACGCCCAAGCGGGCCCGAACATAGAAACCAGCTGATTGCGAGCAAGACCGGCACGACGATCACGTTTTCGAGTCCGCGGTCGAAACGGATGCGGCTGTGGGCGAGCCTCGGCCCGTCGTCGACCGGCCCGTAACCGGGAGCGGCGAGACTCGTCATCGCCCTTGCGGCGGCTTCCGCGGTCGTCGTGGTCCGCAGTGCTTTCGCCAGGGCAAAGAACGCACCTTCGGCGAGCCACAGGCCGCCGCAGCTCCTGCACTGCCATGACTCGGAGTCCGCACCGATGACCCGTAGCGGTTGCATCACGGGGTTCACGCACTTCGGGCAGCGCATTCCGAGGTCGTCACCGAGTGTGACGGGGACGACTTCGGTCGCTTTCTTCAAGGAGCCTCGGCCGACGAGCTCCTTGATTTCATGTCGGTCGAGGAAGATTCCGCGGCAGTGCGTGCACAGCTCGACCTGGACGCCAGGACTCGCCTCGTACCCCGACAGGGGCATCGTCGTACATGCTGGACACGACCCCACTCAATCAGTGTAGCGATTTCCCCTTGCGACCCACACAGCCGCGCGGATGGTGCCGTGCTACGCTCGGAAGCATGCGTCGGAACCTCACGGACAACGGCATCTTTTTGCTCCGTATTTCCGTGTCTCTGATGATGTTGAGCCACGGAATTCCGAAAGCGCTCGAGTACGAGACACTCGTCACGGAGTTCCCCGATCCACTGAACGTCGGTACCGAGGTCAGCGTCCAACTGATCCTGTTCGCCGAGATCGGCTGCTCCGTTCTTCTGTTCTTCGGAATGCTCGGACGATTCGCCGCAGCCACGCTTTTCATCGCGATGATGGTCGCCGCGTTCGTGCATCACTTCGCCGACCCTTGGTCGGCCCGCGAGCTGCCGCTTCTCTACGCGACCATCTACGCCGCATTGACGCTCACCGGCTCTGGTTCGCCCTCGGTCGACGCGTGGCTCAGCCGGCAGGTGCTCGAAAAACCGGAGTCAGGCGCTCCAAAGCCGCCTCGAGTCGAGCCTGGGGCTGGGACGTGAAGCAAAGGCGCACCCACTTCGCGTAGTCGTCGCCGCAGGATCTTCCGGGCGTCAGTAGCACCCCGACGTCCGCGCAGCGTTCGAGAAATGAGCCGCAGTCGGCTTCGCCCGGACGCAGTCGTGAGCTCACATCCAGGAACAAGAACGTGCCGCCTTTGGGGCGTGGTACTTCGAGAGCGTCGGCGGCGGCGTTTCCGGCGCGCCGATAGAGCTCGCGACCCTCGGCGGCCCAGGGTCCTCCTTCACGAAGCGCCGCGATGGCCCCGAACTGCATCGGCTTTGGCGCGCAATAGGTGTGGAACGTCTGCATCCCGACCACGCGATCCATGACTGTGTCTGGCCCATGCGTGAACCCGATTCGCGCTCCGGCCAAACCAAAGCTCTTCGATAGGGTGTGGAATGCAATCGCGCGGTCCCGGATGCCCGGCCGTTTCCAGATCGCGCTTGGCGGCTCGTCTTCGAAGTAGATCTCTTCGTAGGCTTCGTCGCAGAACACCCAGAGGTCGTGGCGTTTTGCGACGCGTAGCATCGCGTCGACCGTGGACTCATCGAGGACTCGACCCGTTGGGTTGTTGGGCGTGTTCACGTAGAGCGCGACGGTTCGCTCCGTGACCTCCGCTTCGAGCGCGCCTTCGGGATCGAAACCCGGTTCGCCCAGCCTCGTGTAGAAAGGTATCTGGACCGGGACGGCGCCCTTGGTTGCGATGATACCGCGGCTTAGCGGCCAAAAAGGAGACGGAAGCAGCACCTCGTCGCCCGGGTCCAAGAGCACCTGGCAGACGATGCTGAGACCCGCCGTCGCCCCCGACATCACCTGCACCAGCGAAGGGTCGAGCCGTTCGCCGTGACGTCGGTCGACGTACTCCACGATGGCCTCGATGAGCTCGGGCTCACCGCGGACCGGCGCGTAGGTGTGAAGGCCAGGGCGCTCGCTGCTTAGCTGTCGTTCGGCGCGAGCGGCCATGAGAGGATCGCGATAGGTGTCGCCTACGTGAAGAGGAAAGATCTCGGCGTGATTGGCGCGCGCACGCGCCTCGAGCGTGCTGTAGACGCGAGCGGAGATCGAGTCGGCGTTCTTCGATGTAAGAGGAAAGCGCGGCATGTCAGAGCCAGGCGAGCGCGATGATGGTCACGGTGCTGATCCCAACGAGAGTCTGCAGAGGAAGACCCAGCCGCAGGAAGTCGGTGTACTTGTACCCGCCGGGACCGTACACCATTAGGTTGGTCTGAAAGCCGATCGGCGTCGAGAATGCCGTCGCTGCGGCGATCATGATCATGTAGCTGATGGGCAGGAGCCCGATCCCCTGTGCTTCGGCAGCCGTGGCGGCAATGGGGAACATCAGCGCGGCCGACGCCTTCGTCGTGACCAGGCCGGCGAGGACCGCCGTGATGGCGTAGAGTGCGACCAGGAGCCCAACGTCGCCAAAAGGGGCCGCGACACCGATGAGGCGGTCCGCCAGCACGTACGCTGCGCCGCTCTTCTCGAGTGCGATCGCGACGCCAAACGCAGCGGCGATGGCAATCAGTACGGTCCAGTCGACCGATCGGCGTGCCTCCTCGCCGGTGAGGCACCGAGTCAGAAGCATCAGACCGGCAGCGCTCAGCGACGCGGTCATGAGGTTCAACGTCCCGGTCGCGTTGACCAGGACCATCAGGAAAAGGATGGCCGCGGCCAGCCAAGCACGATCGTGCCTCGGCGGCGCGCTGTCTTCGACTTCGGCGATGAGCGCGAAGTTCGGGTCTCGCTGACGCGCCGACGCGAACGCGGGATGGCATTCGATAAGGAGTACGTCGCCCGCCTGAAGCCGAATGTCGCCGACTTTGGTTTCGGTGACACGGACGCCTTGACGATGCACCGCCAGGATCGCGGCGTCGTAAATGGTGCGAAAGCGGCTTTGCCGGATCGTCTGCCCGACGAGCGACGAGTGGGCGGCGATGACGGCCTCCACGAGACGTCGATCCTGGCGCGCGGTGATCTTGTCGACCTGGTCGGTGTCCGGGACGAGGCGCAGCTTTCGAAGGTCGACGACGGAGTCCACCACGCCCGTGAAGTGAAGCCGATCGCCTTCTCGAAGAACTGTCGAAGGCGGGACCGCGGCCAACACGCGACCCGCTCGCTCGATCTCGTAGAGGTACACGCCACGGAGGGAGCGAAGCCCAGCTTCTTCGATGCTTTCGCCGACGACGGGCGACCCCTTTTCAACTCGCATGGCGATGGTGTATTCGCGCGCCTTCCCGAGCTCTTGAAGCGCACCCTCGCGGTCCTTCAATAGCCATTGCGACGTGATGACGATGAAGAGCATTCCGATGCCGAGCGCGGGGATGCCGAGCTGCGCGATTTCGAAGATTTCGAAGCGGATGCTCGGGTCCCACTCTTCGGCGAGACCGGCGACGACCAGGTTGGTGCTGGTGCCGATCAGTGTGCAGGTCCCACCCAGAATCGACGCGTAGGATAGGGGCAACAGCATGAGCGACGCGCTGAAGTGACAGCGTCTCGCCCAGCTCGTCACGAGCGGCACGAACATCGCGACGACGGGCGTGTTGTTGAGGAACGCCGAGAGAGCAGCGACCGGGAACATCATGCGCAGCTGGCCGCCCGCGAGAGACCGCGGTCTTCCGAGCACGACTCGGCCCGCGAGGTCGAGGCCCCCGGTCTCCTTGATGCCCGCGGCGACGACGAAGAGCGCGGCGATCGTGATCACGGCGGGATTCGAAAAGCCTGTGAACGCGTCAGAGGGCTCGATGATGCCGGCGAGCAGCAGAATCGTGACGCCCGCAATCAGGACGAGGTCCGGTCCGGCCAGGTTCGCGGCCATCACGATCACCATCCCGACGATCACCGCGATCGTGATCCAGCCGTCGCCTGTCAACATCGGCGGCCAGACTAGCAGCCGCCGGGGGGATTGACCCGTTCTTGAGCGGGCAGGGTGAGAATCGACCTACGGAGTGGCCCGTGTCGCCTCGTCGCGATGCTTGGTCGCTGCGGCATGGTCGCCGCGCGCTTCGGCATGGCTTGCTGCGTTCTCGTAATAGGCGAGGCGGGCGCCGCTGACCGTGACGGTCAGCCAGAGCGCCAGGCACCCGCCAAACAGGCTCGCCACGCGCCAAAGCGGGCGGAATCGAGGCGTGAGATAGAGTTGACGACCCATCACGAAAAGCATCGCAATGGCGGTCAACGTGCAGCCGGTCTTCACGCCTGGAAGGTCGACGAACATACTGATCATCGGTGCGGCAACGAGCCCGAGAAGTGAGAGGTAGAACACGCTCGACGCTCGCTCGTCGATTCCTTCCGGTGCCTGCTCCTCGAAAAGGCTCCGGGTGGGTCGCGTCAGTAGTTGGCCGAAGGTGTGAACGACCCCTTTCGGGGCGAAGACGACCAGCGCGACTCCGATCATCGTCGCTGCGAACCAGCCGCCGTGCGCGATGACGTGGAAGGCGATCGGGACCAGCACGAGCGGTGGCACCGCGAACCTCAGCGCCGACATCGAGGCTCGGTCCTGAAGCGGGGCGGCAAGGTACGCGACGCAGCAGATCATCGGGAGCCAGTAAGCGCTTCCTTGGGACGCCGACCACGCAGCTACGTAGAAGTAGACGATGGCCGACGTGACGCACACGAGGACGTACGCCCACGCGCTTCCGAGCGGAACCCGCTGAGACCGCGAAAACGCCGCCCGAGCGCTCAGCATCGGAAAGAAGATGAAGCAGAAGAGGTAAAGCGAGAGGAGGTAGTGATACGGCGCCGAGTCGAGCAGGCTGCAAGACCACCCGATCGTGTAGCCGAGAGCGACGAAGGTAAGCGCGATCGGGTGTGGTCTGTAGAGCGCCTGGCTGAGTGCGAGCACTCCGGTGAACGCAATGACTCCGAGGTAGAACGACGCGCTCGGAACGAAGCCGCCGAAGAACGAGAAGTGGGCCACGTTGAACGCGTCGAGTCCGTACTTGGCAGCGTCCGGAAGCATGTTGAGCCATAGGTCGAAGGCCAGCACGCCGAGCACGAATCGCATCATCAGGTAAGGCCGTGCGAGCGCCACGTCACCGAACCAGTAGTCTTCGAGCGCCTTCATCTTGCGGCCGTCCTTGCTGGCCCATCAGCCGAGGCGCACTCGCGATGGAACGCGGTTTCGCGATCCGCACACCGAGTGACGAGCTCCACTTGGGTCGCGCCATTCTCCGTGCAGGTTCGCTCGAGGAATGCATTCACGACGCTCCGTCGGCCGAGCCGCACGTAGTCGACCCAGTCTTCGTGGAGCGTAGCCTCGAGCTCGATCGGTTCCTGCTCGCCGTCATGACGAACGATCGATGCGGTCGCTTCGCAATCCGAGGCTTCCGGCGTAGCTAGGGACCGCCAGGTGAAGCGTTCGTCCGTGGCATCGTCGCGCAGCAGGTACGTGAGCGGGACGAGGAACTGGATGCCCACGAACGCCGCGATGAAGATGCGACTCCGGGTCCGGTTCTTGCCACTTGGCAGCGGCGGAGGGGGCTCCGTCTGCGTGGACGCCATCTACTCAACATCGGCGCCCAGCGCCGCTCTGTCAAAATGCGGTCGCGGCCGTGTCGGATGGGGCAGGGCGCAGCGCGCGTCCTAGGCCGAAGGAAACACCGTCCTGACCCATGTAGATCGCGTCGATTTCGTCGGATCCGGAGCGGGCGTCGAGCCCCCGTGCGCCAAGGCTGTCGAAGCCGTCCTCGCTTGGCCCGAGGGCTTCCCCGAGCGGCCGCCAGAAGAGAAGCTCGTCGGAGGCTGCGACCTCGACGGTCCAGCGCGTGCCGACGCGACGCGAGTAGTAGAGCTGGTAGGCGCTGTTGTGAACGATGAGGCTCGGCGCCGTGAGGTCCTCGGTGGGGTCATCGACGCGCGTCAGGGCTTCGAGCGTGCCGTCGACGATTCGCGACCAACCCATGGCGGGGTCGCTGGTGTAAAAAGCTCGCAGCTCGGTGGCGCCGGATGCAAGCGTCGCGCGTACGATCAAGACGGCCAAGCCATCACGCGTGCGGACGGTGGGTGATTCGTAGGAAACCACGTCGCCGCTCGGAGTCAGGACGGGCACATCGTCTTTGATGAGCTCGCCGTCGACCGCGGTTGCAGAACCGATGCTGCCGACTCCGGCTCCGTCGAAGGCGGTGTAGTAGAGGAGAAGCGTTTCGCCGAACGAGAACAGCTCCGGTTCCGTGACTCCGCCCACGTCGAACGACTCGCTCGCGGCCAGGGGCACAGTCGAAGAGCTCACGTCGATGGTGTCGTCGACGATCTCGCCAAGGTAGATCTGCCCGTCGAGCGCGAAGGCAACGGTGCTCGACGTCGGATCGTCGAGAAGGGACGGTTCCGCCGCGGCGGTGAACGCTGGGTCGAGCGAACCATCGACGGTCACGCTCACGGGCACGCGCTCGGTCCAACCGCGAGGGCTGTCGCAGAGCTCGACCGCCGAGGCCACGCGAGCGATGGCGGCGCTGCTCGTGTTCGAGAACAGGCTTCGACCAAAGAACGCGAGCCGCGCACGTTCAAGCAACATGGGCTCGTAGGGGTACACACCGAGGGTGGCGCCATCGCGCAGCACTTCGGCACTGCCAGACGGCGAAAGGACGAGCGACCAAGTCGCCGACGCGTCCGTCGACTCGAAGCTGTCGACCACTTGATCGCCGACCAGCACGCTCACTTCTTCTCGTGAGCCGCTGTAAAGGAGGGCCACCTCGGCGCCGTTGAACCGACCGTCTCCGCTGTCCGGCGTGAAGCCTACTCCCGCGCTTTCTAGGCAGCTCCCGTTGCAGCCGATCGGAGGCACAAATTCGACGGCCACCGTGACGCGCTCGTTCGAGAGATTGAGAGAGTCGCCTAAGAGCGCGCCCGCCTCCGACGTGGGGGAGCCATTGGGAACGAGTCCGCGCGACGTGATGAGAGGGCTCTCCGCGCCGAACGCGTTGGCTTCGAAACCTGCGCCCGCCGCGCAGTCTTCGATCGTCGAGCCGCTGCAGTCCGCGAACTCGAGTGAGTCTGGGAGCGGGAGGCTCTCGAGCGGCATGCAGCAGCCTCCCGTGGCGACGCAGCACGCTGCGAACGGAGCGCAGAACGACTCTTCGCATGCGCCCGACTCCGAGTAGCACGTCGCGACCGTTTCGGCGTAGCCCTGCGGACTTGCGCCCGACGATTCGAGGAAGTCGATGGGGGAACGCTCGGTATTCGCGAAGAGCTCTTCGACCGGGTTGTTGACGAGGGCCTCGGAGTCGAGACCCGCGGACGGCCCGGCGCTGCCTCCGCCCCCTGCGGCTCCTTCGAAACCGTCTCCGTCGTTGACAGCGCCGCCGCCGCTCCCGCCGCTTCCCCCGCCGCCTGCCGGGGCCCGACCGGAACTGGCGGAATCCTCGCTGCACCCCGCGGACGACACGGCAATCAGCACGCTCACGAAGAGCGAGACGATCCAACGGCGGTAGGTGTACGGACTCACGGGGTTCTCCATGTTTGCTCGAGCGGGATGAGTTGGAAGGTCTCAGCCCCAGAGGCTGCATCTTTCAAGCGCCGTGCCAATACGAAGCGCAGACGCTCTGAATCGTCGGCGCGGGGCGTCACCGCGATTCCAGTGATGGTGCATTCGTCGGGGCCGCACCCGTCGAGCACTACCGTGGCGTCCGGACGAAGCACAGGATTCACCACGAACGGCAGGGGCTCAGGAATCTCGAGCGGAAGGAGGTTCGTTTCATGGGTTCGGGCTTCCGCCATCGCGACCGACGCGCGCCCTTCCGCGTCCCGCGCGATGAACCAAACCCGGATCCGAAGCCCTTCGTCGGCGAATCGAATCACGGGCTCGGCTCCCCGGATGCCACCCGCCGCGAACGGTCCAAGCTCGTCGGCGTCGAGCACGAGGCGCTGAATCGGCGCCCCCGACTCGGTCACGAGCTCGAGCTCACGTGAGATGCGAAGCGCCCGAATCTGCCGCGGGGGCTGCGCGTCCTCGATGCAGGTGAAGAGCAGCCAGTAGCCGTCGTTGGCTTCGGGATCGACCGGAATTAGCGCTGGATCCCGCATGCTGATGCACCCGGGCACGTCGTCGGGTTCGACGGTCGCCTCGCCCGGAAGCGTCAGCGAGGAGCCGGGCGCGCCGACGGGGCGAACGACCTGCAGGCCGAAGCGATCCCGCTCTATCGGAGCGTCCACAATCTCGCGCGCGAATACCATCGTCAGGTCCCGTAGCTCCTGCGAATCGCTGAGCTCTGCGAGGAGGTGAGGTTCGCGTACGCTTCGGTTGTCCTCGCAGCCGGGGTCGACGCAGGCGGGTGGATCGGCGCCGACCTTGGGCGCGGAGCTGCTGCTCCAGCCCTCGAGACGCCAGTTCCCTCCGGGGTCGGTGGCGATGCGCGCATGGCCGATCGCGTATCCGACGTGGGTTGTGGGCTCGAGCTCGGGGCTCCAGTTGCTGCCCTCCACGATCAAGTCCCACTGGACGTCCGAAAGCGAGTTTCTCGAGCTCGCGAGCGTGGGTGCCCCCACGTAGGCCTCCACCCAAGAGGGGTTAAAGTCGAGGTTTGCGGCTCGCAGAGTTGCACTTTGTTCATCGAACTGGCCCGGATTGGCACAGTCCTGTTTGGCGCTCTCGAGCGGGCCCACGAAGACCCGTTCGCCCCGGCCCTCGACGGCGATCCGCAGGCCAGGGATGTCCGCGCAGTCCCCGTCATGGATGAGGTTTTCGATCGGCAGCACGTCGAACTCTTCGAGGACGACCGCCCTGTCGACGCGGACGGTCGCAGAAAGATACGGCCGGTTGAGGTCGTCGAGCTTTGGACGCATGACCAACGTGATGGGGACGACGTCGGTGGGGTCGACGCTGGCGCGTGCGATCTCGACGCCGGCCTGCGTGACCGCGACCAGTCCGCCCGCGTACAGAGTGACTCCGAGCTCATCTTGAAGCCGGAAGCCCTCCGCCGAGCCCGTCGCGGCGGTAAGCACGACGCCCGCGTAGTCGTCGCATGGCTCGTCCGAAGCGCACCCGCCTGAATCACTTGCGCGCACGGTCGTCTCGACCCAGCCGCCGAGTCCAAGCGACACGCAGTCCTTGCTGACGAGGGCGCGCGGCGAGTCGTTGGGAACGAAACCTCCCACGAACGTGGTGCCGCCTTCGGACATTCGCGTCGGGGACCATGCGTCGGGCGAGAAGCTCCACGCCTCGTCGAGGCTCGCCGGAGTCCAGTCGTAGCTCAACGTGGTGGTTCGTTCTTCGCAGCAGGCCGGTTCGTTCGAGCAGTCGGAGTCCTCACAGTCGAAGTCGAGGTCTTCGTCGTCGTCTAGGCCGTCGTCGCAAAAGAGCTCCACGCGCTCCGGCTCCGGTGGCGCCGGCGGAGTGAGGTCGAGGTCGGGCGAGTTCAGAAGCGTGCAGCCGCCGAGCAACGAACCCATGACGAACACCTGCCACCTCATCGTCCGGCTCCGAACGGAACGGTGAGCGAAGCGAAGCCCCCGTTTCGAGAAACCGCCACCGACACCTCGGGGCGCTCGCGCTTCTTCTTTCGAACGTGGACTCCGTAGAGGACGATCGCTGTGACTCCGAGCGCGATGGTCGTGCCCCAGAGGGCGTCGGCCGCGATGTTGAACCGGTCTCGACGGTTCGCGAGGTCTTCGGCGCGCTGACGGTCCGCCGGGTCGCCGCTCTCGCGGAAGTCGGCGGCGGCCTGGTCGGCCTCGTCGCGAAGCGAGCGTGCTTTGACGGAGACGCCGATGGCCGCCCCGGCTGTTGCGACGGTTGCCGCCGCCGTGCCGATCGCTGCGTTTCGTATGCGCGGCTTCGCAGGCGGGGGGGCGTCGACAAGCGGCTCGGGTTCGACAGGGACTGCCGGAGGGAGCACCGGCTCGAGGCCTAGCTCGACGAGTAGTGTTTCACCCCGAACCGTGGTCTCGGCGCGTTCCACCGCGACGAACCCTTCGCGTTCGACGAACACCGAGTGTGCGCCCGGCGGTAGCGCGAGCTCGATGGGCGTTTCGCCCCGCGCCGCCAGGTCCTTGCGATCGACGAACACCAGGGCGCCATCTGGAACCGTCTCGACGCGCAGCACCGCAACTCGGTCGCGAAGCGCGTCCCGGCGGGCTTCCGCGTCGGCGCGGTCGTCTTCGCTCAAGCCTTCGACGCTCAGGTATTCGGTGAAGTAGTTGAACGACTCGTCGTAGCGTTCGAGCTCTCCGAGAACGATGGCGGCGTTGAAGAGGACGTTCCGGCTCCGAACGATCTGAAGGCTGTCGACGTAGGCTTCGAGAGAGCGCTGCAACAGTGCGTCGCGCCGGCTTCCCTTCGCGCGCGACGCCTCTTGGTAGAGTCGATTGCCTTCCTCGAAGTAGACGCGTGCTTCAGCGTTGTCGCCCGCGCCCTGAGCCCCAACGGCGACCGGGATCGCGAGGCTCCAGCAGGCGGCGAACAGAAGCGAGGCTAAGAAGGGCACGGATCAGAAGTCTGTCTTAATCGGAGGCGGGGCGGGTTCGGATTTCTTCCGGAGTCGGACACGGAGCGTTTCGTCGCTCTGCGCGCCCACTTTGCGCCGCTCGGTCTCGTATCCCCGAAGCGAAAACCGTACCTTTGCGGACGCGCCGCGCTCGAGCTCCACGTTGAGAGGCGTCCTGCCTCGTCTTTCCCCGTCGATCGCGACGAATGCGCCCCTGGGCCGCGACTCGAGACGCAGCGTCACCATCGCGGGAATGGTGGCCGGCTCCGCAGTTTGTTTCAGCTCGTCGGACTTTTTTGTCGTGGTGACAGGCGGCTCGACGGTCACCTTGGGCGGCGAAGGTTCCGGCGCGGAAGTGTCCTTTGGCCAGAGGACGAACGCCAAGACCGCCGCCATCGCGGCCACGAGAAGGGGACCGACGAACGTTCGCTTGTGCTTGCGAACCGCATCCCCGCCAAGCGCCACGAGGAACTCGTGCATGCTGCCGAACCGGTCGTCCGGGTTCTTTTCGAGGGCCTTCAAGATCGCGGCCTCGACGTGGGCGGGGATGTTCGCGCGCTTGGTTCGCTGTGACGGCGGGTCCGGAGTTTCGTTGCCGTGCGCGTAGAGAAGTTGAAAGTGGTTCGACCCGGAGAAGGGTGGGGCGCCCGTGATCATCTCGTAGAGGATCACCCCGAGCGCGTAGATGTCGGTGCGATGGTCGACGTCATCGACGCCGCGCGCGAGCTCGGGCGAGATGTAGAGCGGGGTGCCGACGATCTGGTCGGTCGCCGTGAGCTTCGGGTCGCCGTGGTCCGGTGTCTTGATTTTCGAGATGCCGAAATCGAGCACTTTCACGAAATCGCGGCCGCCCTTGTCGATGATGAAGACGTTCTCGGGCTTCAAATCTCGATGGACGATGCCCGCGTCGTGCGCTGCCTGAAGCGCGTCACCGGTTTGGGTCGTGATATCGAGGGCGGCGTCGAGCGGCAGCGGGCCTCGGGCGATGCGATCGGCCAGATTCTCGCCGGCGAGGAGCTCCATGACGATGAAGAGGTGACCTTCGTCGTCACGGTCGGCGTTGACGACTTTGACGATGTGCTCGTTTTCGATCCGACTGGCTGCCCGCGCCTCCCGGAGGAAGCGCTCCGCCGCCCCGGGCTTTTGCGAGCGGGCCTCAGGAAGGACTTTGATCGCGAAGGCCTTGTCGAGAAGCGTGTGGCTCGCCCGGTACACTCGTCCCATGCCGCCGGCCCCAAGAAGACCCTCCACCCGGTAGAGCCCCCCGAGCGTCACCCCAATCAACGGGTCGAGATTCGCCGACTCGTCCACCATCCCGATGGCCAATTTAGCATGTTTGCCCTACACACCTCGCATGCCACTCATGCAATCGAACGGAATGCCCCTCGGGACGACGGCTCCGCCTTTCGCGCTGCTCGGGGTCGATGGGGAAACACGCTCACTCGATTCGTTCTCGGACGCCGAGCTCTTGGTGATCGTCTTCACGTGCAACCACTGCCCGTATGCGATTGCGAGCGAGGACCGTCTGATCGAGCTTCAGGCCGACTACGCCGACAAAGGAGTGCAGGTCGTCGCGATCAATCCGAACGACGCCGTGAACTATCCTGACGACTCGTACGACGCCATGAAAGTGCGGGCTGCGGAAAAGGGCTTCAACTTCCCTTACCTCCATGACGAGACTCAGGAAGTCGCGCGCGCCTACGACGCGGCATGCACGCCAGATATCTTCGTGTTCGATAAGAACCGTGCGCTCCTCTACAACGGTCGCATCGACGACAACTGGAAAGAGCACGACAAAGTCACCCGGAACGACCTTCGCGCCGTGCTCGACGCGGCGCTCGAAGGAAAGTCGGTCGACTTCGACCACGTCCCGTCGATGGGCTGCTCGATCAAGTGGAAGTAGATGGCCCGCGTCCCGCCGTTCGAGATGCCGCGTAGCGAGATTCGGGACGAGCTCGATCGTCTGCGGCATCCGTTCCGGGTCGCGATCGATCGCGCAAAGAATCCGTTCAACATCGGTTCGATCATTCGCACCGCGCACTCGTTCCTCGTGAAGGAAGTCATCCTCATCGGGACCGAGCCGTGGTACGAGCGTGCCGCGATGGGGATGCAGCGCTACGAGAACATCGTCGAGCTACCGGATGAGAGGATCTTCCTCGACGCGGCGTCGAAGGGCGGCTGGCCGCTGATCGCTTTCGAGAAAGACCATGCCGACGCGGGGCTCTGGGATGCGGAGATTCCTGAGAACGCCGTGCTGGTGTTCGGGAACGAAGACGACGGGTGCTCGAAGGGCATTTTGGAGGCGGCCGATCGGGTGGTGGCCATCCCGATGTTCGGTATCAACCACAGCTACCCGATCAGCGTGGCGGCGGGGATCGCGATGGCCGAATGGGCCCGCAGGTACTACGAAAACGGCCGATCTGCGTAGCCTTGCCTACCGAACGAGGAACGCTACAATCGCGCCCCTCTGGTGGGTGTAGCTCAGTGGTAGAGCACTGGATTGTGGCTCCGGTTGTCGCGGGTTCAAGTCCCGTCACTCACCCCAAGTCTTTGAACAAACAAGCCTGCACCCGTAGCTCAGCTGGATAGAGCGCCGGACTTCGAATCCGTAGGTCGAAGGTTCGAATCCTTCCGGGTGTGCCGCCCCTTCGGGGGCAACCCGACCTCCAGTTCTTGCACGCGCTTGGAAGTCGGTACATAAGCTGCCCCCGCGCCCACCGGGTAGGGGGCGCCGAGGGCCATTAGCTCAAGTGGTAGAGCAGTGGATTCTTAATCCATTGGCTCCAGGTTCGAGTCCTGGATGGCCCAC
>CBFCWN010000030.1:0-38480 GCA_965601515.1 uncultured Myxococcales bacterium
GTCGCGAAGGTCGCCAAAGGGCAGGCGGAAGACATCGAGGTTGCTGCGGGGGACATCATCTTCGTCCCCGAACGGCTGTTCTGAGATCAAAGACTCCAGTAGCGGAGGGATGAGGGTACCGACGCAGGGTCGAGGACCGACTTAACGTCGACCACGACGCCACCTTCTTTGACGGCGCCAAACACTTGCACTGCATCGTCCAGGTACTCGCGGTGGGCAACCGCAACGATGAGCGCATCGAGCTCCGTCACGGCATCGAACGGACGAAGGTCGATTCCGTATTCGTCGCGCGCCTCCTCCGGTGAAGCGAGGGGGTCGTGCACGATGGGCGTCAGGCCCCGCGCCGCGAGCTGTGTCGTGATGTCGGGAACCCGACTGTTTCGGAGGTCCGGCACGTTTTCCTTGAACGTGAGACCGAGTACACCGACGCGCGCGCCCGTGTGGGAGCCACGCTGATCTTGCAGAAGCTCGACCGTCTTTTCCGCAACGAACGCCCCCATGTCGTCGTTGATTCGGCGGCCGGCCAGAATCACTTCGGGCCGGTACCCGAGCGATTCCGCCTTCGCGGTCAGGTAGTACGGGTCCACACCGATGCAGTGACCGCCGACCAACCCTGGCGTGAACTTCAAAAAGTTCCACTTGGTGCCTGCGGCCTCGAGCACGTCCTGGGTACGAATGTCGAGACGGTCGAAGATCAGCGCAAGCTCGTTCATCAATGCGATGTTGACGTCGCGCTGCGTGTTCTCGATGACTTTCGCGGCCTCTGCAACCTTGATCGAAGAGGCGCGATGGACGCCCGCGTCGACGACGGCCTCGTAGGTCTGGGCGACTCGCTCGAGCGTTTCCTCATCTTCGCCGGAGACGACCTTCACGATCTTTTCGAAGGTGTGGAGTTTGTCACCCGGGTTGATCCGCTCGGGCGAATACCCGAGCTTGAAGTCCACGGACTGCTCGAGCCCGGACACCTCTGCGAGCGCAGGGCCGCAGAGCTCCTCGGTGACCCCGGGATACACCGTCGACTCGAAAACGACCACCGACCCCGGGGACAACGCTCCACCCACCGTCCGGGTTGCGGAAAGCAGGGGTCCGAGGTCTGGCTGGCGCATCGCGTCGAGCGGTGTCGGAACGGCCACGATGAAGAACGTGCAGCTCGCCATCTCCGCGGGATCGCTGGTGAGGTGAAGCGAGGTGCGCTTCAGTTCTTCCGGGTCGGCCTCGCCGGTCCAGTCGTGATGGTCACGTAGCGCCTGAATTCTCCGTTCGGATACGTCGAAGCCGACGGTTCCCTCGAACTTTCGGGCAAAGGCCAATGCCACGGGAAGGCCCACATAGCCCAGTCCCACAATCGCAATCCGCTCCGTCATTTGTTCCCCACCTGCTGCCCGAACCAGCCCGTCACACGGAACCCACGGACTCAGTCTCCTGAAACTCGACGACGTTGGACGGTGCCTCACTCGAGCTGCCGACGTGCGAGTACTCGGGCACGAGCCTCGAAAGGCACCTGCGAACGTGGAACGCGTCGCCGTGCACGCATAGGTTGGTCAAAGCCTCGAGCTCCGGTCGGAGCTCCGTCAGCGCGGGCGGGTCGTCCGCGCCCACGAAAATCTTCGGGTGCATCGTCCGAGCCAGACCCTCGGTGTCTGTCGAGAGCTCCTCGAACAGTTTCTCCCCGGGGCGTACTCCGGTGAACTGAATCTCGACGTCGCGCTCTGGGTCGAGGCCGCTCAATCGAATCAAGTCGTGCGCAAGATCGACGATCCGCACGGGAGCGCCCATGTCGAGGATGAAGGTCTCCCCTCCGTCGCTGAGCGCGGCCGATTGAATGACGAGCTGCACGGCCTCCGGGATGGTCATGAAGTAGCGGGTCATGTCGGGATGCGTGACCGTCACCGGGCCGCCGTCTCGAATCTGCCTCCGAAAGATCGGAATGACGCTCCCCGCCGACCCGAGGACGTTTCCGAATCGCACGGTCGCAAAGTGGGTCGAGCTGGTTCCTGACAGAGCCAGGACGTAGCGTTCCGCGGCTCTCTTGGTCGCGCCCATCACGGACGTCGGATTCACCGCTTTGTCGGTAGAGATCATCACGAAGCGCTCGACCGACATCGAGTCGGCGAGATCTGCGACGATTCGAGTTCCAAGCACGTTGTTCTTCACGGCCTCGACCGGGTTCCACTCCATCATGGGAACATGCTTGTGAGCGGCTGCGTGGAACACGATCTTCGGCCGATGGTCTCGGAAGACCTCCGTGATTCGCGGGACGTCCGTGATGTCCGCCACGCACGGGTGGACCTCGAGGTCCGGGTAACGTCGACGGAGCTCCGAGTGGATCTCGAAGAGCGCATTCTCGGAGCGCTCGACCAGGACCAAACGAGAGGGTCGGTATGCCGCGACCTGTCTACAGAGCTCGGAGCCGATGCTTCCACCCGCCCCCGTCACCATGACCGGCTGCGACTGCACGAAACCCGCCACCGACTCGATATCGAGCTTGACCGGTTCACGACGTAGTAGATCCTCGATGGCCACCTCGCGAATGCGAGACAGGTTCACCCGGCCGCCTACGATCTCATACGTGCCGGGGACAATCTTGGTCTTGAGCCCCGCGTCGGTGCAGGCCTCCGTGATGCGCCGAATCGTCGTTCCGGGCGCGTTTGAAATCGCGATGAGCGCCTGCTGCGCGCCGCGCTCGGCGGCAATCTCACCGATGTCGGTGGTGGTCCCGAGGACTCGGACGCCTTGGATGACCGCACCTTGTTTCACCGGGTCGTCGTCGATGAAGCCGACAGGCAGCATTCCGAGGTCCGGGCGACGTCCAAGCTCTTGGGCAACCAGGACGCCTCCCTGTCCTGCGCCAATCACGAGAGTCGGTTCTTGACGGCCACCTCCATGCTCTCGCGACGCTGCCGCCTCGCCGATGAGCCGTCGAACGGCTCTGACCCCGGTGATGCCGACCAGCGCAAGGACAAAGTCCCCGAGCAGCACGCCGAGGGGAACGATCCCGTACCGCGCAATCGGGAACCGGTCGACGAGACTAGGGCTGATCAACCGGATGGCGACCAGGATGGCGCACGCCGATCCGAGCGCGACAAAGATCTGCACGACGTCGCGCAGGCTGATGAACCTCCACGAAAAGCGGGTGATGCCGAAGCCTGAAAGGAACGCGTACTGAAGCAAGACCACGTACGGAAGAACGATGAGAAGGCTCCGAAACATCACGTTCGGAACGTTCCAATCGAAGCGCACGAGCATCGCCAACCAGAACGCAAGGGCAAGCACGCCAACGTCGATCAGGAACTGGGAGCTGCGATTCTTGAATCGACTCATGCGCGATCGCCTTGGAGCACGGCGCGCTGATACCAGTCCCAGAACGCCTCCACGCCCTTCTGCACGCTCACCTTCGGCGCGTAGCCGAGAAGGTCTTTCGCACGGTCGACGTTCGCGTACGTATACGACACGTCGGCCGCGAGCATGGGCTTGTCGATGAGGCTCGCGGACTGGCCCGCGAGCTGTTCGATGAGCTTCACGAAATCAGCGAGAAGGATGGGTTCGCCGCGCCCTAGATTGATGATCTCGAACCCAAGGGGCCGGTCGGCGGCCGCCATGATTCCCCGGACGATGTCATCGATGAACGTCCAATCTCGATGCATTTGGCCGCCGTTATAAAGGGGCACCTGCTTGCCATGGAAAATATTGTCGAGCACCAGGTAGGCCATCATGTCCGGACGGCCGCGGGGCCCGTACACCGTGAAGAACCGAAGCGCCGTGAAGTTCTGCCCGTAGAGATGGAAATACGAATGCCCGAGCAGCTCCGCGGCGCGCTTGCTTGCCGGGTAGGGCGCGAGCGGCCTGTCCGCGTGGTCGGTCTCGATGAAAGGGATGATCTCGGTTCGCCCGTACACCGAGGACGTCGACGCGAACACGAACGGAGGCTGCCCATGGCGCTGTGCGACGTCGAGCAGCGTCAGCGTCCCGTTGAGGTTCACATCGAAGTAGAGCCGCGGGTCGTCCATCGACGCGCGGACCCCCGCCATCGCCGCAAGATGAATGACCGTGTCGGGCTGATGCTCGGCGAAGATCGACTCCATCGCGGCCTCGTCACGGATGTCGGCCTCGTAGAACACGAACTTCGAGGCGTCAGGAGCTTGGGCCCGAACCTCGTCTAGGTTCGCGTGCTTACGCGCCGGATCGTAATAGTCGTTGAGGTTATCCACGCCGATCACGACGTCGCCGCGGTCGAGCAGCGCCGAAGCGGTGTTGCTTCCAATGAACCCGGCAGATCCGGTCAGCAGGATGGTCTTCATCGTCTCGTCGCGCCCGGAGGGCGGGCTGTACCTGGTCGGATAGCATACACCTGACTACGATGGTCCTGTGCAGGCCATGCTTCTAGCAGCCGGGATCGGGACGCGCCTCCGCCCGCTGACCGAGCTCCGCCCCAAACCGGTCGTTCCCGTGGCAAATCGGCCACTTGCGGGCTTCGCGATGGAGCATCTGGCACGCAGCGGAATTCGCCAAATCGTGGCCAATACGCATCCGATGCCCGAGCTCGTGGAGCAGACCCTCGCGTCCTCCTGTCCCCTGGGCGTGTCCCTGAGCTTCTCGCGCGAGGGTACGCTCCTCGGCACGGGCGGCGGTCTGCGGCGCGCTCGTCCGCTTTTCGACGACGCGACCGCGCCCGTGGTCGTCATGAACGGAGATACGCTGTTCGCTCCCGCGCTCGACCGGGCCATGGAGCTCCACATGGAGCGGGGAGCCGTCGCGACGATGATTCTTCGCCGCACCGCAGACCCCGAACGGTTCGGTGCGATCGGTCTCGGTCCCGAGGGCCGAGTGACGACCCTCCTCGGCGCTCCCGAAGGGCGAAGAGTCGATGAGCTGCTGATGTTCACGGGAGTGCACATCCTCGCCCCAGAGGCGTTCGACGCGATGCCGGAGTCGGGCTGTGTCATCCGCTCCGCCTACCGCCGATGGGTCGATGCCGGAGAGCTCGTGCTCGGCGTGGTTGACGACTCTCCCTGGGCAGACCTTGGCACCGTGTCCGAGTATCACCGCCTCAACTTGGCACTCGCGTCCGGCGAGTTCACATGGCCGGGGGTGGCTCCAGCCGAGGGCCGTATCCTCGCCAACGAGGTCAGCGGAGCGGAACGAATCCGACGCTCCGTCGTCGGGACGCGCGTACGAATCGACGCCGGGGTCGAGCTCGACCGCTGCGTGGTGTGGCCCGGCACCGAGGTCACGCGCTCACACCGCAACGCCGTTCTCACCCCGCAGCACCAGATTGACCTCGACGAGTAGCCTCTTGTTCGCGTCCACATAGGGGTGCTAGGTCAGCGTCATGAGCTCGACGATCGACACCTGGCATCAGATCATTCGCGAAAAGGACATGGGGCTTCTCGACAGCATCCTCGCGGAGGACTGCGTCTTTCACTCGCCGGTGGTTCACACGCCGCAGCAGGGAAAAGCGATCACGAAGTTTTACTTGGCGGCGGCGGCCAACGTGTTGGCGAATGACACGTTCCAGTACGTGCGTGAGCTGATCGGCGACTCGGACGCCGTGCTCGAGTTCACCGCCGAGATCCAAGGCGTCCACATCAACGGCATCGACATGATTCGCTGGAACGAAGCCGGGGAGATCACCGACTTCAAAGTGATGGTGAGACCGCTGAAGGCGGTCAACATGCTCCATGGGATGATGAAGCAGATGCTCGAGCAGATGGGCGCGGCGAAGAGCTAGCTGAGACCCATCACCTTGGCGAGCACGACGGTGATGTTGTCGGGGCCACCCGACTCGTTCGCAGACTCGATCAGCCGGTTCGCCGCGGTCTGGAGGTCGGGCTGCGTGGTCACGATGCGCTGAATCTCGGGATCGGTCACCGGCCCGCAGAGGCCATCGCTGCAAAGCACGTAGATGTCGCCAATCTCGGGACGGTCGAGCAGGGTATCCACCTTGACCGTCGGCTTCATGCCGAGCGCCCGAACGATGACGTTCTTCAGCGGGAAGTTCTCGATCTCCTCTTCGGAGAGCCGCTTCATCTTGATGTAGTCGTTCAGGAGCGAATGGTCGCTGGTCAGCTGTTCCATCTTGCCATCGCGAATGCGATAGACCCGACTGTCGCCGACGTGCCCGATGAGGACGCCATCCTCCACCACGAGTATGCCGGCAACCGTCGTCCCCATGCTGTGCATCTGCGGGTTCTTCTGCGCAGCTTCGTGGATACGGAGGTTTGCGAGCTTGATGCCCGTGATGAGGCGGTTTTCCTCGTAGCCGCGCGCCTTGTCCATCTTGTATGGCCACGTCGCTTCAGGGTCGGCGCTCGTCGCGCGGAAGAACTCCCGGAGCGTCTCGACCGCCATCTTGCTGGCGACCTCGCCCGACGCGTGACCCCCCATGCCGTCCGCGACGACGTAAAGGTTGTCCTCATCGGCCAGCATGAAGGTGTCCTCGTTGTGGGTGCGCTTCATGCCCACGTGTGTGTCGCCAATGGCCAGAACTCGCGCCCGTGACATCCCCCGTCCGTTCCCCTCGGAGTACGAGAGTAGCGACCCCGCGACGGGCAAGTCAACGAAAGCGGCCTATACTCGCGCCGAAGTGGCCGCCGACCCCGAAAACGAGCTCGCCTCGGTCATTGCGAGCGCCCAGGAGCTCCTTCGGTGGGAAGAGACCCTCGGAGGCGAGGGCTTTCCGGTCGAGGAGGCAGTCCCGGGCGCCGGCGCCGAGATAAGCTCAGGGGCAGACGGCGACGCGGTGGCTCGACTCGAAGTGCTCGCCAGCGAAGCCGCAGACTGCACCCGCTGCGGGCTCCACGAGGGCCGCACGACGAGTGTGTTCGCGCGGGGGAATCCCGACACCGACCTGGTGTTCGTCGGCGAGGGCCCTGGCTACCACGAGGACCAGCAGGGGCTCCCGTTCGTGGGGAAGGCGGGCCAGCTCCTCGATCGAATGATCGCCGCGATGGGGTATGAACGGGACGGCGTCTACATTTGCAACGTCGTGAAGTGCCGCCCGCCGGAAAACCGCACGCCGCTCCCCACGGAGGCTCAAGCGTGCGCGCACTTCTTGGTGCCGCAGCTCGAGCTCGTCCGCCCGAAGGCCATCGTCGCCCTCGGGCGATGCGCCGCCGAGAACCTCAAGGTCGTACCACCGGCGGGGCGCTGGAGAGGCATGTGGGGCGAGTGGCGCGGCATCCCGGTCATGCCGACGTATCATCCCGCGTTTCTGTTGCGGAGCCCGCAGTTCAAGAAGCCCGTCTGGGAAGACCTGCAGGCTGTCCTCAAGGTCCTGAACCGCGAAGTGCCCAGCCGCTGAACGACATCGTACTGGCATCCACAGGACACCTGATGCACGATGCGGCGCATGCGAATTGTCGCGGCAGTTGGAACGGCAGTCGTCGTCGCGCTTTGGGCGGCGAGCTTTTCGCAGCGTGCTGACGCTCGCAGCTGCTACGACATTTGGGCTGAGGCCACCGGCGGTTCGGGCCACTACCGACACTTCGTGTACGTCGAGAACGACTGCGAGGAGTGGCTTCAGTGCACCGTGTGGACGGACGTGGATCCGCAGCCGCCCGCGCTGATGTCGGTTGCTCCAGGCGCGACGGAGAGCGCGGAGACCAACGGCCACTCTCAGTTCGACGACCCGAAAGCGTACGGCTCCTGCCGGTTCAAGTAGGCGGCCGCCAGTCCTTCGGCGCCATTTCGAAATGCGAAAACTCGAACGCGGGGGAGACCGTGCACCCGACCAGCGTCCATTCGCCGAGCGGCGCGGCGGACTGCCACTGGTTCGGCTCGACGCGAAGCTGCGGCTCCTCGCCCTCCACTAGGTTCGGCCCGAGGACCCGCCGTTGAAGCCCATCACCATCGTCGTAGGTGAGCAGCTCGAGAGGCGCGCCGGCGTAGAAGTGCCAGATCTCCGCGGCGTCGACCCGATGCCAGTGGGACCGGTCACCCGCCTCGAGGAGGTAGTAGATCGCCGTGCCCGCGCCACGCCGATCGCCGCTGTCGTGACGCCAGGTTTCGCGGTAGTAGCCCCCCTCGGGGTGTGGAACGAGCGCCAGCTTCTCGATGATGTCGTTCGAGTTCACGGGCGGGAGTCTAGGACAGTGAAGGCCCCATCGGAACGTGTCGTGCTAACTTCCGCCACCCGGGCGCGTAGGCCCGAATGACCCGCAGCAACGAATGACCGCGACGAACTCCGTATCCAAGCCCGCCCGGCGCTCCCTCCGCGCAAGACGGCTCCCTCTCGCCGAGCCCAACGCGCAGCTCACTCAGCTCGACCGGCTCGACCTTGGGCCGAGCTTCGAGGAGCGGCTCGACGAAGTCGGACTTTGGCCGCTTGCGCCTACGGGCATCGACGTTTTGCAGATCAACGTCGGGAAGCTCTGCAACCAGACCTGTCGGCACTGCCACGTGGACGCGGGTCCGGACCGGACCGAGGTCATGTCCTTCGAGACCGCGGAGCACTGCATCGACGCGCTCCGCAAAACCGACATTCCCACCGTGGACATCACGGGCGGTGCCCCCGAGCTCAACCCTCACTTCCGATGGCTGGTGGAGCAGTGCACGGCGCTCGGCAGGCACGTCATGGTGCGCTGCAACCTCACGATCCTCGAAACGGCAGCGTACCGGGACATGGCGGAGTTCTATGCGCAGCATCGGGTCGAGCTCGTTTGCTCGCTGCCTCACTATCAGCAGACGTGCACCGACGTGCAGCGCGGCGACGGGGTCTTTGAAAAGAGCATCCGCGCGCTTCAGCGCCTGAACGCGCTTGGCTACGGCGACGGTGCTTCCGGGCTCCGGCTGGTGCTCGTCACCAACCCGGTTGGGGCGCGACTCCCCGCAGCGCAGGCGCTGCTCGAGGCCGAATGGAAACGCGAGCTCGAGCGCCTGCATGGGGTTCGGTTCGACAAGCTCTTCACGATCACCAACATGCCTGTGAGTCGCTACCTCGAGTGGCTCATCGAATCGGGCAACCTCGAGACCTACATGCAAACGCTGGTCGACACCTTCAACGTCAGTGCCGCCGCGGGGGTCATGTGTAGAAACACCCTCTCGGTCGGGTGGGACGGGAGCCTCTTCGACTGCGACTTCAACCAGATGCTCGAGATTCCGGTCGACGCGCAGGGTCCCCTGCACATTCGCGACTTCGACCTCGAAGCCCTGCAATCGCGCGCGATTCAGACCGCTCGGCACTGCTTCGGCTGCACTGCCGGGACGGGTTCGAGCTGCGGAGGCGCCCTGGCTGCGCCAGACTCCAGTGCATGAGCGACGCGCTGACCCCCACGACCTTCATCGATTCCGACCATCCTGACGTCGTCGCGTTCGCGCATGAGCGTTCCAAGGGAGCGGAGACGGACGTCGAGCGGGCCGTGAAGCTTTATTACGCCGTTCGCGATGGCATCCGGTACGACCCGTACCGTCTCGTGCTGACGCCCGAAGGCCTTCGCGCGAGCACTTGTCTTTCAAACGGGTACGGGTGGTGCGTGCCGAAAGCCGGGCTTCTGGCGGCGGTCTGCAGGGCCGTGGGCATCCCAGCTCGACTCGGCTACGCGGACGTGCGCAACCACCTCTCGACCGCGCGTCTGCGCGAGTTCCTCGGTACGGACATCTTCTACTTTCATGGCTACACGTCGATCGAGCTCGACGGCAAGTGGGTCAAGGCAACCCCGGCCTTCAACATCGAGCTCTGCGACAAGTTCCGCATCCGCAGCCTCGAGTTCGATGGGACCGAGGACTCGATCTATCACCCGTTCGACCTCGAGGGCCGGAAGCACATGGAGTACATCCATTTTCGAGGCGAGTACGACGATTTGCCACTCGACGAGATGAAGGCCGTGTTCGTGGAGCACTACTCGCACTCGAAGAAGCAAGCGCCGCAGGGCGACTTCGAGGCGGACGTCGACGAGGAGACGCGCGGCCTCGCGTCGTGAGCCGTCCGTCAGTCGTCCCCGAGCCGAACGTCCTCGGGCCGATGGTCCTCCCCAAGCGAGACCACGGCGTCGGCTCGTTCGGGCATCTCTTCCCACATGAAACGCGTGATGCGCTCGAAGTGCATCACGAAGCGCCGAACCGCCTCGGGGCTCATGACGTCGTCGCCCTCCGCTCGCTCGCGAAGCTGAGCTTCCTGCGCGTCACGCCATTCGAAGACGTGTTCGAAATCCGGAGGTCTCAGCATCATCAGCACGTCGATCTCGCCGAATAGCGCTTGGTAACTGCCGCCAAGCTCACGGTTCACGTAGTAGCGCCAGTCGCCCGTGGGGTCCTCGTCGCGCTCCAGGTCGTTGACCGGGTCCCGAAGCTCTTGAGGGCGCTGAGGCCGAGCGCCCACGCACCAGCCCTCGAAGATCACGACATCGCACCTGCCTTCCCACCGCGGCCACGTGGCTACTGGGGCGCGGTCGTCGCGTGCCTTGTCGAAGCGGGGAAGGGCGAGCGGCTTTTCCTCGCGAAGCGCCGCGAGCGTTCGAAGGCCCAAACTGACGTCGTGCGTACCTGGCACGCCGCGGGTTGCGAGAAGGGGATGGAACTTCTCCGCGCGACGTAATCTCTCGGCCGACGTTAGGTAGAGATCGTCGAGCGAAAGAATCGCGATTCGCATGCCGTAGAGTCGCTCGAGCAGCAGCTTCAAGAGGCGCGCTAGCGTCGACTTTCCGGTCCCCTGCGCACCGCTGAGGCCGAGCACCAGCATTCGGTCGTCGGCGTGCTCCGCGATCCACTGCGCCATCGGAACGTAGAAGTCGGCGATCAGCGCGTCTGAAGGTCGGGGGATCGCCTCTTCCGCGCACCACGCCTCTACTTCATGTCGGACGTCCGGAACCTCGCGCCGAAGGCCGTGGACGGATCGTGGCCAAAGCATGCGACAAGCATACTACTGGCACATGGAATCGGGCTGCACTAGACCCTGGGCCGATGGCTGAGCCGAAAATCCGCATTCTCGTGGCGAAGCCCGGGCTCGACGGGCACGACCGAGGCGCCAAGGTCGTCGCGCGCGCTCTTCGCGACGCTGGATTCGAGGTGGTGTACACCGGGCTTCACCAGACCCCGGAAATGATTGCGATCGCGGCGGTCCAAGAGGACGTCGACGCAGTGGGGCTCTCCATCATGTCCGGAGCGCACAATACACTGTTCCCGGCCGTGCTCGACGCGCTCGCCGACAAAGGCGCAGACGACATCGTCGTGTTCGGCGGCGGGATCGTTCCGAAGGACGACATGCCTCGGCTACTCGAAAAAGGCGTCGGCGCCGTCTTCACGCCTGGAGCGCCGCTCGAAGACATCGTGACGTGGATTCACGACAACGTGAAGCCACGATCACTGGCTTGAGTCCGTGCCTTCCTCGGGCTTGCGGGTCACTCCGCGCGTTCTAACCGGAAGGCCGTGCCCGGGAACGACCAGATTCTTGAGGTACTCCTCGTAGTCGAAAAGGTCGCTGTGCTCTTCGTTGTGGCACACGACGCAGGTCGATTCGGGAGTGTCACGCACGAGCTTGACCTCGGGATTCTCGACGTGCTCGGCGCCGGGCCCATGACAGCTCTCGCAGCCGACGCCGACGAGTGCCAGGTCGAGGTTGTGAGTGACGGTCGAGCCACCGGGTTGCTCATAGCCGGTCACGTGGCAGCCGACGCAGTCGAGGTTGAACTCCTTGTGCCGCTGCTGGAGGGTGAGGTATGCGGCTCCGTGCGCGTGATTTCGCCACCAGGCGAACGCGCTCGCGTGGCAAGAGGCACACGCGGGCGACCCCACGTACGCGACGTCGTCTGGTCCAAGAGGCGGCGGCTTCAGGTCGGCAAACGCGATCCGATTGGCCTCGTTGACGGCCTTGTCGTGCTCGCGCATGAGCTTCGAAACCGTCTTGTCTTTCGGCAACGTCTGCTGCAGCTCGACGAACCTCGCATCGAAGCGCGGCGCGGTGGATGCCGGTAGGGGGGCGGCGAGCGCGGCGCGCTTCTCCTTCAACGCGGTGAGCTGTTCGCGCTGCGGCGCGATCTCGTCGGCGGTGTATTCCTGAGAGGCCTCCCAGCGACGAACCTTCGAGGCGAGCTCCTCGACCCGACGGTCGAGCTGCTCGAGCGCTTCGGTTCGCGACCACTGGCTCCGGTTCTCGAAGCCATCGCCGTCCCCAAGATAGACGTCGACGACCGTCAGCCCCTGACCTTGCCGGCTCGCGTGAAGAACCCAAGACGCTCGAGACTCCTTGGGGGCGACGGGTTCGTCCTGGTCCAGTCCGCCCGCAATCACGAAGTCGACCCCGCTCGAGCCGGCGAGCTTGTTCGCATCGCGCCGAGACCCGTCGACCAACAGCACCGAGACGTCGGACTCAGTCGTTGCGTCGATCCCAGCCGTGCGCAGCGCCTCGAGGTCCGTGTCGCTTCGCGCTCCGAAAACCGCGAGCTTCACGCCGCCGATGTCTTTGCGCACGACCTCCGTCGCGGCCGTGTCCGCCAGCCACGGGAACTCGCTCGCGCCTCGCAGGGCGTCGAGCACCTCGCGCGACTGCGCTCGATCCGCGCTCCCGGTGACGATCGCCGTCACCCCGATTCGGTTCAGGATCCCAGCCAGCGTCGTCGCGTTTCGCTGCGCCTGATCGACTCGAGCGGGCTCGAGGGTCTCGGTGTCGAAGAAGACGTCGCCGGCGACGAAGACCGTCAACGGAACGCCGTCTTGGCGCAGCTCGCCGATCTGGGCAGCAAGGCGGTCGATGCCGCCGAGCGGATTGCTGGTACAGCCGCAGGGCTCGAGATAGCCCTTCAGGTCGGTGATGACCGCCAGCCGGACGTTCGGCTTCGGCTCCGGGGGCGGGGCCGGCGAACGGGTGCACCCGGCAACGAGAGCCAGGCCCACGAGGGCGAGGAAGGGGCGCATCCCAAAGGTTTTAGCAACGGCGGCGGCCACGGCAAAAAGTCGTATAGGGTCGCGGCTTGACGCGGACGCCCCCTCTGACTAGTTTCCGGCCTCTTTTCGGGCGGGCTCCGACCCGCATCTTACGAGGAATTCATGGTCAAGGTTCGACTGGCACGCGCCGGCGCGAAGAAGCGTCCCTACTATCACATCGTCGTCACCGACAAGGACAACCCCCGCGACGGGCGGTTTATCGAACAGATCGGCACGTACGACCCGAGCCGTCCCATCGAGGAAGCCAGGGTGGACTTCCCCCGCCTCGACTACTGGGTCGGTGTGGGCGCTCAGGTGAGCGATCGCGTCCGGGACGTGGTCAACGAGCACAAGCGGGCCGCGGCGTCGGCCGCAGACGCCTCGTAAGGTTCAGTTCATGGCTCAAGACAGGCTGCACGACCTCATCGCGTACATCGCCAGCTCGCTGGTGGACGACCCTGACGCAGTCGACGTCAACGTGGTCGAGGAGGACCGCGCCATCGTCCTCGAGCTGACGGTCGCACCCGACGACCTCGGCAAGGTGATCGGCAAGGAAGGCCGCACGGCGCGGGCGATGCGCACCCTGCTCGCCGCCACATCGGCACGGATGCGCAAGCGCGCCATCCTCGACATTCTGGAGTAACCTCGAAGGCACCTGTGACGGAAGGTGCACAAACGTCGTCGTGGATCGAGCTGGGCGTCATCGCCAAGCCGCACGGCGTGCGCGGCGAGCTGCGTATCCATGTCTACAACCCGGAGTCGACTCTCCTCGAGGAGCTCGGCGAGGTCTTTCTGGTCGGCGCCGAAGGTGACGAACCTTCGCTCGTCGAGATCGAGTCGACTCGACGTGGGCCGAAGGCATTGCTGATGCGCCTCACCGGGGTCCATTCGAAAGAGGACGCCGACGCGCTTCGTGGGTACGCGCTTTGTGTTCCTCGCAGCGCGCTGCCGGAGCTCGAGGAAGGGGAGTACTACCACGCCGACCTCATCGGTCTTCAGGCCGTGGAAGGCGAGACACCCCTCGGGGAAGTCGTCGACGTGATCGACTACCCAAGCGCGGAATGCCTGAAGATCACCCGCCCTGGGGGCTACATCGAAGTGCCGATGCTGGAGCGCTGGCTCGACCGGGTCGAGGTGGCCCAGGGCAAGATATTGTTGAAGGACGTGAGCGACATTCCGCTCCAAAAGAAGTGATGCGCTTCGAAATCGTCACCCTGTTTCCCGAGGTTTTCGACGTGTTGCAGCACGGGCTGCTTGGAAAAGCCCGCGATTCAGGCCGCATCGACGTCGTGCCGATCACGCCGCGCGAGTTCACCGCCGACCGACATCGAACGGTCGACGATGCGCCCTACGGCGGCGGAAGCGGAATGGTGCTCATGCCGGGTCCGATTGCGGACGCGCTCGACCACCTCGACGAGGAGCGGCAGGGTCGGCCGACGCGCCGCGTCCTACTGTCACCGCAGGGCGCCCCGTTTTCGCAGGCACACGCCAAGCGCTTCTCCCGGCTCGATTCCATCACGCTCGTGTGCGGGCGATACGAAGGCTTCGACGATCGCGTCAGAGGGCTCGTGGACGAGGAGGTCTCGCTCGGCGACTTCGTGATGTTGGGCGGCGAAGTTGCCGCGCTCGCCATCATCGAGGCCACGGCGCGCCTGCTCCCCGGGGTGCTCGGCAACGAACAATCGGCGATGGACGAATCACACGCCGACGGATTGCTCGAGTATCCACAGTACACGCGCCCCGAGGAGTTTCGGGGCGAAAAGGTGCCGGACGTCCTCAAGTCCGGGCATCATGCCGCGATTGCCCGCTGGCGGCGCAAAGAGTCACTCCGCCGTACGCTCGAACGCCGCCCCGAGCTGCTCGATGGGGCGACTCTCTCATCGGACGACCAGGCGTTGCTCGACGAGCTCGCGGCCGAGTCGGCGTCTTCCGATTAGAAGGAGCCACGGCCGAGCTCGTTGAGGACTTACCCCTTGTTGTACCCGATTCCCGTAGTGATGCAGATGCGTTCGTTCACACCTCAACGAGCCGGCCGTAGGAAAGAAGAGTACCCCTCAACCCTTTCCGGCAGATTTCCCGCAAGCGAAAACCGCGTTACAAACGGGGACACGCAGGGCCCCCAGAACCCCTCTGTTTTCAACACCTTCCAGCCCAACCCGCGCGATCTGTCGAGGACAGCCCTTTCCAACGGCGGCTTTCTGTCTGACTAGAGCTCGACTCGCAGCGTCTGGAGGGCGTTGGCGGGGACCATCACCGGCGCAAACCGATCGCCCACCTCGAGCGAGAACTCGAGCGGCTGCTTCGTCGTATTCAGCACCTGGACCGTGAGGACCCCGTCTTGGCTCTTGGTCGCCGTCGCGTGAATCGCATCTTCCCCGAGCTCATCGAGCTCCGTCGCGACCTCGACCACATGGTCCCCGGGGCGGATCGTCTTGCTCAGCTGGGCAAGCACGTGGAAGACCGGCGTGTAGTACACGTAGCCCCTTTCGACGTCGATCATGATCGGCGCTCCGCAGAAGTTCCCGACGTGGTTCGGGCCACCGCGCTGGTCGAGCACGATGTTCCAATCGATCCATCCCTCGACCCAGTGATTCAAGCTCTCGATGATGTTCCGCGCGTATCGATGAACCGGGGTGTACATCGGGTGGTCTTCGGAGTTGGGCGCCCAGGTCGCCGTGTACGCCCAATCGGTGGCGTTGTCGTTCCACCAGAACGCGTCGTCGTCGAACCAGCCCGACTCCTCGAACCCGTCTGGATCGAGGATGCCTTCGCCCGCCGGCTTGCCGAGGTCATCGATGCATCCCTCCGTGTGGATCAGAGAGAAACCCGGAAACTGAGCATGAACCCGGTCCAACACGTCTTCGAAGACCTTGAAGGTGCTCGCGTACCAGTGAATCGCCATGCCGTAGACGAAGTCTCGAGTCTTCCGGTCCGCCAGGATCACGTTCGCCCACTTCTCGAGCTGATCGCGATTCTGGTCGTACACCAGCACCCGTACGTCCCCGTGGCCGCTCGCACGCAGGGCCGGACCGAGATCATCGCGAATGAACGCGCTCTGAGTCTCGGGGGTGAAGTGCATGCTCTCCCACTGCCCGTTGTTGCCCTCCGGTTCGTTGACCGGCGTGAGCCCCCAGATCGGAACCCCCTCTGCCGCATAGGCGTCGAGGTAGCGCACCAAGTAGTTCGCATACGTCCTCGTATGTTCTGGCTTCAACGACCCACCGGTCCCCCGGTAGTCGTTTGCGGGGCTCATCGGCACGTACCAGTCCTCGATGTCCTTCATCCACGGAGGTGCGGTCCAAGCCGAAGCGACGATCCGAAGGCTCGAGTCGGATTGAGCCGCCTTGATGGCGAGCGCTTCTTTGATCATCGGAAGCACGTCGAACGACTCGTCCTTCACGCCCGAATACCTCGCCGCACGGAACCCGTCCCGATCCGGATCGATGCTGAAGTGTGCGAGCTCCGAATCGCCGGGAATCTCCGCGTAGGAGTATTTGCCCTCCACCGAGAAGTCGGTCGCTCCGATGGGCGTACGAGCCATCGAGAAGTTCGCGCCATCCTCGCCGTAAATCCGCTCCATCACCTGTCGGCGCTTCGCAGGCTCAAGGTGAGCGAGCACGAACGCCGACGACTCGGTGAACGAGGTCCCAATCCCGGTCACCGCCTGCTTGGTCACCTCCGGCCGTACGACCACCCGAGGGCCCGAGCCTCGGCCGTCTCGAAACGAGACGTTCGGTTTGCGGGCGAGCCTATCGCCAGCCTCACTGGTCACGAACACGTCGACCGTCGTCGACAGGCGAGAGCTCACATTGCGTTGATCAACGACCACATCGACTCCTTGGGTCTGGATCATGCACGATGCGATTGCCAAGCAGGCGAATACACACGGAGCCTGCACGCGACAAACGACATCCATCCCGCGATTTCTAACACGACCGTGGCCGCACATGAGTCCAGAGAAGCTCCGCGCACCCGCAGAACTCCGCCCGGATTACGTCAACATCCGGGCCGTTTTCGCGGATTGAATCAGAGCGACCGCTTGGACGTCCCAACGCAAAGAGAGAGGGATGACCATGCGGACTTTGTATCTTACTTCACTGGTTCTTACGGCCCTGACAGGGTGCATCTTCGTGGGTGAGTTCGACGACGTCTATCCAACCGGTCCGACGTCGATCACGTACGAGGTTTGCTACGGGCAAAGCGAATGCTTTCCAGGCGACCAATGCGAAGAGCTCGCGGTGCCAGCCGATGCGTTCACGGACTACGTCAACGCGATCTGCACCTTTCAATGCTTCGACGACCTCGATTGCCCGACTTCGGAATTCAATCGTCTCCCGGGCGCCTGCATCGACCACATCTACCTCGGAGGACCAGTGAGCTCGCGTGTATGCGTAGAGCGCTGCGAGTACGACCTCGACTGCGACGTGGCCGCGGGCTTCGGCTGCGAATTCCTCGCGGGCGAGCGAATCTGCGTCCCAACGCTGTGACGGGTGTCCGCGTGGAAGCCACCGATCGAAGATGGATGTGGTAAGGCGTCTTCGTGCCTCCCGCCTATTGCGCGCTCATCCACCATCCCGTGCTCGACCGCCACGGGAACGAGGTCACCACGTCGGTGACCAACCTCGACGTGCACGACATCGCCCGAAGCTCACGCACCTACGGGCTGGCGAGCTATTTCGTCGTGATCCCCATCGAGGCCCAGCACCCGGTCGTCCAGAAGATCATCGACCACTGGTCGACGGGGGCAGGGGTCAAGCGCTTCCCCGAGCGAACCGAAGCCATTGAGCTCGTCCGAATCGCGCGTTCACTCGATGACGCGATCGCCGCGATCGAGGCCGAAGCGGGGATGACGCCCCGTCTGGTGGCAACCTCCGCCAAGGGAGGACCCGACCGCGCGAGCTACGCGGAGGAACGCCACGCCCAGACCTCGGACCCGCGACCGACGCTACTGCTCTTCGGAACAGGGCACGGCCTAAGCCCAACGGTTCTGAGTCGTTGCGACTCGATTCTCGCCCCCATCGAGGGGCCTTCGCCGTACAATCACCTCTCGGTAAGAGCCGCCGTCGCCATCACCTTGGATCGGCTTTTCGGGCAGCCAGAATCGTCTAACAACCCGATTTGACCCCCTTTTGAGCCCGTGCTACCCCCCGCCTCCGTTTGGCACAAGGCTTAGCAATGAGTGGAAACGTTCCTGAGATTGACGCGATTGAGAAGTCGCAACTGGTGGACCGACCGGCCTTCCGCGTGGGGGATAGCGTCAACGTACACTTCCGCATCCGAGAGGGTCAGAAGGAGCGTATCCAGGTCTTCAAGGGCGTGGTGATCCGCAAGAACGGCGGCGGCGCCGGGGCGACCTTCACGGTCCGCAAAGTGTCGGGCGGCGTCGGGGTCGAACGTATCTTCCCCATCCATTCGCCTCGTATCGAGAAGCTCGAGATTACGGCTCGCGGCCACGTGCGCCGCTCGCGCCTGTACTACCTTCGCTCGCTGCGCGGCAAGAAGGCCCGCCTTCGCGAGCGCCAGCGCCACCTCGACAACTAGGTTCGCGTCAGCGCGTCATTCCGCGACGGTCAACGTCGACTCTTCGAAGTCGTTCGTGCCCGGCTTATGCACCCAGAGCCGTCGCTCTGCGATCTCGCCGTTCATCACGCTGACCACGATGTAGGCGCACGGCCACATGAGCTGACCATCGTTCGCGAACGTGGCGGCGTCTTCTTCAGAAAAGTACGCGCCCGCGTCGCAGTGCGAGTGGTAGATGACCTTGACGGGCCGCCCGTGGGTCTGACCTTCCTCGAAGGTCCGTGCAGCACGGAGCTCGTTGATCTTGAAGTAGGTGTTGGAGGTACGCGGGAACGTCGCCGGATCGAGCTTGTGGTACTTATCGGCCTCGTTTTCTTCGCGCTGTGACGCGTCGAGCTTGGCGGGCTGGTCGGCGGGCCCAAACACGAAGCCGCAGCTTTCGCTCGGGTAGGCCTCGAGAGCGTGGGCCTCGATTTCCTTCATGACCGACGCGTCGATCTCGAGATTGCCCGCGATCCACGGAAACGACTCACCACTCATAGTGCTTCTCCCACTTCATCGGCGCGAAGTATCGGTCGCCACGGTCACATGCGATGGCGACGATGCAGCCCTCGCCGATGCGCTTCGCGACTTCGAGGGCACCTGCGACGTTTGCGCCTGTCGAATGACCGACGTGGAGGCCCTCTTCTGCGGCAAGACGGTCGGCCATGTCCCAGCCCGCTTCGGTGCCGACGGGCAGGATCTCGTCCGGCACGGAAGGGTCGAAAATCTCTGGAACGATCGAGCTCGCCATGTGCTTGAGTCCTTCGAGCCCGTGAAGCGCTTCGGCCGGCTCTACCGCAATGCACTCGATTTTTCGCGAGTGCTCGTGCAGACGACGCGTGGTCCCCATGCACGTCCCACTGGTCCCGAGGCCCGCCACGAAGTGAGTTACCTCGTCACCCACTTGATCGAGGATCTCTTGGGCCGTGCCGAGGTAGTGCGCCTTCGGGTTCGAAGGGTTCGAGTACTGGTCCGAGTAGAAGTACTTGTCCGGCTCGTCGGCGACCATCTTCCGAACCATGCGGATCGCGCCGTCCGAGCCCTCCATCGGATCGCTGTAGATGATCTCGGTCCCGAACGCCTGCGTGATGTCCTTGCGTGCCTTCGATACGTTCGAGGGCATTACGAGGTGGATGCGGTAGCCCATTGCGGCGCCGAGAAGACTGTAGGCAACTCCCGTGTTGCCACTGGTCGCGTCGATGAGGATCTTGTCGTTGGTGAGGCGACCGTCTTCGATGGCGTCGAGCATCATCTGACGGGCAGGGCGGTCTTTCACCGAGCCACCCGGGTTCGCGTACTCGAGCTTCGCGTAGAGCTTCACCCCCGGCGCCTCTTTTTCGAGGGAACGCAGGCGAACCAGTGGCGTGTTTCCCACCGCCTCGACGATCGATTCCATCTTCCGAAACCGCATCACGTCTCCGGGACCAGGCGAAGCCCAGACGGGAACCGCTGAGCCTCGCCCATTCCGAGCGCCTCCTTGAGGTGTTCGACCGCTGAGAACGCGCCGATCAAAGCTGCCGCAGGTGCGCGAAGCGACGGATTTCCCGCCAGCTCGAGGACCGCCTGCTCGTCTGGCACGACGACGGGCGCTCCGTCTTCCGCGACCGCGCAGCCGGCACGCTCGAGGTAGTCCGCCGCAGCAGCAAACGCGTCCGCATCGGCGCCCTCCGCGGGGTGAAACCGAGCTTCGAGCAGGCGCGCCTGCCCCGCTTCGTCGATTTCGCCGAGGAGAAGCTGCCGCGCGTATCGACGCCGTGCTGCGGCGTCGAGGCTCACAGCGTGGACCCGCCCGCGATGGCCGGAACGATGCTGAGGGTGTCTCCGTCCTTGAGCGTCGTCTCGAGGTTGTCGAGGAAGCGGATGTCTTCGTCGTTCGCGTAGAGGTTCACGAAACGGCGCACGCCCTTGTCGTCGCAGAGGCGGTCCTTCATCCCCGGGTGGTTGGTCTCGAGGTTCTCGATGACCTCCGCCACCGTGCCACCGTCAGCCGGGACCTCGTCAGCGCCACCGGTCAGAGTTCGGAGCGGGGTTGGAATGCGTACCGTAACAGCCATGTCAGTTCCTTTCTGTGACCCGAGATGAGGTCGCGAGTCACGCAGCGCAAGCCGCCGTGTACCGCGTCACCTCGAGGTCTTGAATTTCTCCATTGCACAGCGGGCAATCGCTCCGCTGGCGTACGTGTGTCTTGCGAAGGGCACCGCGAAGCGCGTCGTAGTGCCAAAGCTCGCCCGGGGGCCGCTCTCCTTCGAGCAGGCGGAACGCAAAGGCCGCCTGAAGCGCTCCGAGCACCCCGACCACGGGTCCTACGACGCCGGCCTCGGCGCATGTCTCGACGCGGTCCCGCGGGATGTCCTCGAAGAGGCAGCGGAGGCACGCGGAGCCGGGAAGGGCGCAAAAGGCCCAGCCCGCCCAGCGAACCGCCCCGGCTTGGACCGCGGCAACGCCGGCGAGATGAGCCGCGTCAGCGACGAGGAACTTGGTCGCGAGGTTGTCGGCGCCTTCGATGATGAAGTCGTGACCCTCGAGAAGCTTCGCTGCCGTTCCAGGAACGAACCGACCCTCGACGACGTCGACCGAGAGCTTCGGTGCCAACTGGTGAAGAACGTGCTTCGCCCGTTCGATCTTCGGCAGGCCAACGTCGGCATCGGTGTAGAGGGTTTGTCGGTGAAGATTGCTTTCGTCCACCGTGTCATCGTCGATCACGGTCACGCCCGACGCGCTGCTTTCGGCAAGCAAACGCAGCACCGGCGATGACAGCCCGCCAGCACCGACGACGAGAACGCGCCCACTCATTGGAAATAGTCCCCTAAGCTGAAGTAGCGCTCGCCGGTGTCGCAAAGAATGGTCACGACGTTCTTGTCGGGTCCGAGCTTCTTGGCGACTTCGATGGCGGCCCACACGTTTGCGCCTCCGCTGATCCCGAGAAGCAGGCCCTCGTTTGTCGCGAGTGCGAGCTTGGTGTCCCACGCGTCTTGGTCTTCGACGCCGATCACTTCGTCGACCACTTCGGGGTGATAGTTGTTCGGAATGAACCCGGCGTTCAGGCCTTGAATCTTCGTGGGCCCAGGTTTGCCCCCGATCAGCACCGGACTCGCCGCCGGCTCGACTGCGATGACGCGTGTCTCAGGGTTGCGGGCCTTCAGGCTTTCGCCGACGCCGCTCACCGTGCCCCCTGTGCCCACGGCTGCGACGAATGCGTCGATGCTCTGCCCCTCGAACGCCTTCAGGAGCTCGAGGGCGGTGGTCGCCATGTGAACTTCCGGGTTTGCCGGGTTCGAGAACTGCTCCGGCATGAACGCGCCGCGTTCTTCGACGATGCGGCGCGCAGCTTCGATGGCACCTTCCATCACACGCTCAGGCTCGGTGAGAACGATTTCCGCGCCGTAGGCCTCGAGTAGGGCGCGCCGCTCGAGCGACATGCTGGCGGGCATGGTGAGGACCAGCTTGTACTTCTTGCGCGCACACACGAGCGCCAGCCCGATGCCGGTGTTGCCACTCGTGGGCTCCACGATGGTGTCGCCGGGCTGGAGGCGACCGTCGGCCTCGGCAGCCTCGATCATCGCAAGGCAGATGCGGTCCTTCACGGAACCACCCGGATTGAGGTGCTCGCACTTGCCCCAAACCGTGGCGCCTCCCTCGGGCGAAAGACTGCGGAGACGAACCACCGGGGTTTCGCCAATCAGATCGAGAACGCTATCAACGACGGGGGCGGGCATTAGATGGAATAGACATAGCGTCGAGGAGGCGCCCGGCGAACCCCGTGGGCGTCGCCTCGATCGCAGAGATCTTGGATCGTGATGGCGTCAAAGCACGCCTCGATGTTGTCGGAGAGCTCGGAGAACGCGGTTTCGGTCACAACTCGGCTGGTCTCGTCGCCGTCGCCTTGCGCATCGCCCTCCGCCAACGAGATGGGTCCCTCGAGCGCGCGCACGATGTCGCCGAGCCGAATGTCGTCAGGATCCATCGCAAGCGCGTATCCGCCCTTGGGTCCGCGCTTCGAGGTCACGAGCCCCGCGCGTTTCAGGTCCTGGAAAATCTGCTCGAGGAACCGGGGTGGAATCGCCTGTCGCCGCGAGATGTCCTTGATTTGCGTGGCCTTCCCACCGCTGTGAAACGCGATGTCGAAGATGGCACGAACCCCATACCGCCCTTTGTTCGAAAGCTTCACCGCGCCGAATATATGCTTTCCCCCATCGAAATTGTCAAGAATGGGGACACGCAGCCCCTCTAAAACCCTAATAATTCCAGTCATTTACAAACCAACCCGCGCGATTCACGAAGCACGACCATCGCGCGAACGCCGAAACCACCGTTCCGCGCGGCGTATCTCGCAAAACGCGCGGGTTGGTTTGTAAGCGGTTGAAAACGAAGGGGTTTTGGGCACCCCGCGTGTCCCCTATTCGGCGGGGGGGTGGGCGGTGGGGCGGCTTGGGCGGTCTTCGTCGGTCGGTGGGAGGGCGTCGCCGTTGTTCAAGGAGGCGCGCTCGAGGATGGCCTCGCAGAGCGCGGGGAAGTCATAGCCGGCGCCAGCCGCGATTTTCGGCAGAAGCGACGTGGGTGTGAGGCCCGGGAGGGTGTTTACCTCGAGGACGTATTCATTCTCGTCTGCAGTGACGAGCATGTCGACGCGGGTCGCCCCGGTTGCGCCGACCGATTGCACGGCGCGCTCAGCAAGGTTCAGAACCCCCTGGTATCGCGTTGGAGACAGGCGCGCGGGGAAGTGATACTCGCTCTGTCCCTTTTGGTACTTCGACTTGTAGTCGTAGAAGCCGCCCTTGGGCTCGATTTCGATCGCGCCGAGCGCCTGCCCATCGAGAAGCCCGACCGCGACTTCACGGCCGTTGATCAGACGCTCAACCAGAATCCAATCGTCAAAGCGCGCCGCATCCTCGCAGCGCTGACGAAGCTCGCCGAGGCCGTTCGCCGCACCGGCGCCGACGCTGGAACCGCCGCTTCTCGGCTTCACAAAGCTCGGAAAACCAAAGGAACTGTGGATTTGCTCAAGCTGGTCGAGGTCGTCGCTTCGCACGACGTAGTAGGGCGGCGTCGGAACGTTATACAGGCGGAAAAGCTCCTTGCTCTTGAGCTTGTCCATCGCCAGCGCGCTCCCGAGCACCCCGGAGCCCGTGTAGGGAATCCCCATCGTCTCGAGCATCCCCTGAATGCAGCCGTCCTCGCCGAAGGTGCCGTGAAGCGCGATGACCGCCACATCGATTTGCGTCTGGCGGAGGACCCGATCGATGTCCGCATCGACGAATACCTTCTCCACGTCGTAGCCGAGCGACGCCAGCGCTTCGAACATCGCCTCGCCGGTCTTGATCGAGATGTCGCGCTCCGCGCTCACACCGCCCAGCAGAATGCCGATCTTTTTGTTCTTCATCCCAATCTCCTTGGCCGGGTCCTATGCGAGGAGCGGGCCAACCCCTTTCGCCCCGGAAAATCGCGTTTCGTCTTCCGGGACCCGTGTCTGCGGTGCCACGAGAGCGATGCCCATCAGACACGATCGAACGCCGGGCGTCCGCCTTGGCTGTAACAGTGGCGATCGGCCTGAGCCAATTACCCGCAAGCCGCGGCTATGCGCCTGCACACCCGTGAAGTCAAATCCCCCCGATCGACGAGGTTCCGGACTTTCGACGGTGATTTCATTGCCTCGCCCCGGCGCGGATGGTACCGAGGAAAGGTCAACGCGGGTCGAGTGACCCGCACATCCATTCAACCACGGTTTTGTCCGGTCAGAGCGCGAACGAGCATGGCGAGTAGCCCTCAGGGCAGCGGATCGATGCGCGGGTGGAGCGATAGCTCGCTCCCCGTCGCCATCCCTTTGAAGCTGTCCGCCGTCGCCCCCCGGATCGACAGGAACGATCATCAACATGACATTCACGGAAGCAGCCGTGGAGGTCCTCCGCAGCGTCGGAAAGCCCCTCCACTACAAGAAAATCACCGAAATCGCGATCGAGCGTAACCTCCTTTCACACGTCGGGAAGACCCCGGAAACCACGATGAGCTCCCGGCTCGCCACCATGGTCAAGAAGGACCGTGGCGACGCCCCGATCGTCAAGGTGAAGCCGGGCGTGTTCGCCCTGCGAGATTCGGACGAAGAGGTCGACGAGGAGGTCGCCGAGAACGAGCCGCCGACGAGCGACGCTCCCGAGTCCGACGAAGAAACCACCGTCGAGGCGACGGCCTCCCAAGAGGAAGACGCCGCGACCCCTGAAGAAGAGCCAAGTATTGCGGCGCAAGAGCTCCCAGGCTCTGACGTTTTCCCAGAAGAGGACGACGACGACGAGCTCATCCTCGCGAATCTCGACGACGAGGCCAAAGAAGGAAAGCGGCCCCGTCGCCGGCGTCCGAGAAAGCGACGAAGCGACCGAGACACGGAGAGCAGCTCAGCGAGCGAACCACGCGAATCACGCCCGGAGCGCGAGCGCCGCTCGAGCAGCCGTGGGCGGGGTCGAAAGGCTCCAGAACCACCGGCAGAGAGAGCCGCCGAGGCCGGTGAGCCGGTGGGTCGGGACCTGTCGGACGCCATCGAGACGGCGCTCCGGTCACGGGGTCGCCAATCGAAGACTCTCGTCCAGGTTGCGGAGCACCTCATCGACGGTGGCCGACTCGCGGGAACGCCCGGAACTTTGGCCCCCACGCTTTCGGCGGCGATTCGAGGCGACAACGCGAAACGCCGAGCCGCGGGGAAGCGCCCGCGCTTCCGCGAGGGAGAGGGTCAGGTCGCACTTCTCGAATGGGAACTTCCGAACGAGGCTGTCAACGCAGAGCGTGACGCCGTGCGGGCCGCGGACCGCCAGCGACACGGCATCCGGCGCGCTCTCGTCCGTCGTCTGAAAGACCTTCCCGACGGCGCGCTCCTCGAGCTTCTCGCCGCGTGGCTCAACGCTGTCGGAGTGCACACCCTGCGGGCCGTTCGCGCCGACGTGGGCGACTTCAACCTCGCCGGCACGCTCCGACGCGGCCCCGAGGAAACGCCTCTCGCGATCAGCATCCACAAAGGACGCAAGGCGGTCGACAAGGATGCGGTCGTCGGCCTTCGAGGTGGCCTGCACAACTTTGATCACGCGCGCATCGGATGGGTGATTACCCTCGGGAAGACCGCGGACGACGCGATCGAAGAAGCCCGAGCCGAGGGAGCCGCTCCCTGCGCGGTATTCGACGGCGACGCGCTCGCCGCATCGATGGAAGAGATGGGCGTCGGCATTCATCGCGTGACCCTTCCGCTCGCCGTTCTCGACCTCGACCTTCTCGACTCTCTTGGCGGCGGTGAATCGCGCGCCTCCAGCCGCGACGCCCAGGATGATTCGTCTGAATCGAACGGGAACAAGCGTCGACGTGGCCGACGTCGCGGGCGGCGCCGCGGAGGCCGAGACGAGGCCACCGAGGACAATTCGCAGGACGAAGTTGCCGCAGACGCCGAAGATTCGCAGCCCGAGGCGGCCGCCGATGCGCCCGCTGAGGAGCCGCCGGAATCGGCCAAAGAAGCCGTGGAACCCTCTGAAGACACTGACAAAATCGCCGCTGAGCCCCCCGCGGAGTCCGCGGCTGAAGCCGAAACGCTGTAGCAAATCGTACACAGCTGACGGACGGACGGGGTGGCGCCAGGTACGTGCATGCCCTACCGTCGGGCTCGAATTCCCCTGGAGCTCCACATGCGAATCGGTCTATTGGTCATTGGCGTCATCGTCGCCAGCGCGTGGCAGTCGCGCTCGGCGGCAAGACCGTCGTCCAGCGACCCCGTCCCGGTACCGACATCCGATTCGATCGACTACCGCGCGGCCGTAGGTGACCACCCGACTTCGCTCGCACTCGCTCGCGCCATCGATGCGCGGCTCATCGTTCGTGAGACACGGGAAGGCAAGCCGATCCACGTGCAGCACTGCCGCGTCGTCGAGGGTGGCTGCCGCGCACGCGTCGCGACGCTCTCACGCCTGATCACGGAAGCAAGCAACCGAGCCGGCGTCGACCCATTCCTGACCGCGGCCATCGCGATGCGGGAGTCTGGCCTGAACCCGCTCGCCGTCAGTCCGGTCGGTGCGCGCGGAGTCGTCCAGCTGAATCCGAAGTATCGAGGAAAGACGGTGCCCTTCGTCTACAACGAAACGTACCGGAATCAGTGCAGTCGTCGTCCGGGCGCGTGCCAGCGCGAGGTGCTCGAAGCCGGCCTAGGCCTCTACAAGTGGGCGGTCGACCGTTGTGGCGGCAGCGTCGAGAAGGGCCTTGCGTGGTACAACTCGGGGCGCTGCGACAAGAAGAACGGCTACGCGAGCTCCGTGCTTAAGGAGCGACGCCGCCTTCTTCGCCTCGCCAAGCAGACGCCGCCGGCTCACAGCGCGGTGTTCGTCGACTAACTGCTCGACTTTTGCGCGACGATGAGACGCTGGAAGGTCTCGCCGAGCGCGTCAGCCACCCGCTCGAGCGCGTCCGTCTCAAGCGGCGGGTCGTTCACACAGAGCACACCGACCATCCGCGTGCCGACGTGGACCGGGCAGATGGCCACGTCACGCCCCCGACTGCCAAAAGCGGCCCGAAAGAGGTGATCGGCAGCCATGTCTCCGTAGGGCCCGCGAAAGACCTTCCCCGAATGGAGGACCTCGTTGAGCATGGACGGGTTGCTTGCAGGCACCCAAAGGCTCCGGATCGCGGCGCTCGTCACCTCGTCGCCCACGCCGTCCCAACCTCGAAAGACTCCTTTGCGCAGTGCGAGGAACGCCGCGCCCCGCGAGAGGCTCGCGCACGCCTCACAGGCAGTCAGCACGGCCTGATCGCGCGAATCGACCTCCGCAAGCTCTGCGAGGTGCGCGTCGATCGTCGAATCAACCACCGCAGGTGCGCGGACACTCGACTGCGAAGGCGAGAGAGAAGGCACCGGCATTTGACTCGACATCCGACTCGCCTGCGGCGTGAGCGAGACCTCGCGTTCGGTGTTGGAACGACTCCATGCGCGATCCCAGACGGGACTGGCTGTCGACGCAAAGTCGCCCTTCGAAGCGTCTTCGCCTGCTTTCTCGGGATGCAGAGACTTCTCCTGCACCAAGGGCATCACGCCGCTCGGCGCTCGACCGCGCTCCGAGTGCCTCGACGGATCGCTCGCCGGTTCTTCGGGGAAGTGGCGATCGATGGCGTCGCGTAGGTCGGACAGCTTCGCGACCGTCGGAAGGATGCGCCCGCCGAGTACCGAGCTCAGACGCTCGACCGCCACTTCGTCCATGGGGTCGGCCATCGCAACGACTGCGCCTGCCGCACTCGGTCGAAGCGGCATCGCTAGGAGCGCCCGCGCGTCCGCCGGGGAAAGTCTTCGAACGAGCTCGAGGTCCGCGCGGGCAAGCTCGGGAGATTGGAGCATGGGACCGAACCCACGCGTCACGAAGAACCCTGCAAGCGCGCGTTCGTCGAAGCCGGACTCCACGAGGCGAAGGACGAGTTCTGCTCCCGATGACTCGCCGTTGGTCGACTCGGTGCCATGAGCCTGCGACTCGGTGATGAGTCCGGCTTCCAGCAACGCCTCCAAGAATCGGCCTGGCATACCCGATTCCTACTCATGCTCCCCGCGTGCGGCAAGCACGAGAGGCTGATAGCATCGCTTTCAGCATGGCGAGGGTGCTGCACATCGAGGACGACCCGAACAATCGGCGCCTCGTTCAGAAGCTGCTGGTCGCCGCAGGCCACGAGGTCATCGAGGCCGAGGGAGGCGTCGAGGGCATTCAATTGGCCCGGGATTCGCAGCCTGATCTGGTCCTCGTCGACATCAACATCCCCGACCTGGATGGCTATGAGGTGACGCTTCGCCTTCGAGGTATCTCGTCCCTTCGGGAGGTTCCCATCGTGGCCATCACGGCCGAGGGCGACCGGGATTCGACCCTGGCGGTGGGCTGCGACGGCTTCATCGCAAAGCCGATCGACGCCGCCCACTTCCCCGACACCGTCGCCCAGTTCCTCGAGGGACATCGCGAGTGGGTGGAGGGCACCAGCGACAAGCTGCTCCGAGAACGCACCCAAAAGATCGTCGAGCGCCTCGAAAAAAAGATCGTCGAGCTCTCCGAAACCAACCAGCGCCTGGAAGACGTGGCCCGGCTGCGTCGCGAGTTTCTGCAGAACGTGAGCCACGAGCTCGCCACGCCCATGACGCCGGTCGTTGGCTACCTGCGCCTGCTTCTCAACGAGGAGCTTGGCCCGCTCACCGACCTTCAAAAGAAGTGCCTCGGCTCGATCGAGACGTCGACGCAGCGACTGCGTTCGGTGGTGGACACTCTGCTCGACGTCAGCTCTCTCGAGACGGGCCGAATGCACTACTACACGCGCGCCTACGATTTTCGCGAGGTGTCGGTGAACGCCATCGCGCAGATTCGACCCAAGCTCGAGGAACGGGACGTCACCCTCGTCGAACGCGTCCCCGAGGGCCCACTGCCCGCGCAGGGCGACCCCGACAAGCTCCTTCGCGCCATGGTCCACGTGCTCGACAACGCGTCGAAGTTCACGCCCACGGGAGGCGAGGTCGCCGTGGAGGTTCGCGCCCAGGGGGACGATGCGCTCGTCTTCGATGTCGCGGACAGCGGTCCAGGTGTCCGACCCGAGCACATCGCACGCATCATGGAACCGTTCTATCAGGTCGATGGCTCGGTGACCCGGGACCATGGCGGCGTGGGCCTCGGTCTGGCGTTCGCACGGCGGGTCACCGAAGCGCTAGGGGGCGGCATCGAAATCTCGAGCCCACCCGCCGGTGAGGTTGCCGAGCGCCAGCTCTCGGGCACGCTCGTCGAGCTTCGGGTCGACCGGAGCCCCGAGCGCCCCGAAACGCAGACAACGTGATCTACCTCGACCATCACGCGGCGGCGCCCACTCCGGAGGTCGTACGCGAGGCCATGGAAGCGGCTGCACGGTTGGCGTGGGCAAACCCCTCGAGCGCGCATGCCGCAGGCCGCGCGGCCAAGAAGCTTCTCGAGGAGGCGCGCGACCACGTGGCCGCCGCGTTGGGCAGCTCCCCGGCCGACGTGGTGCTCACCGGCGGCGGAACCGAAGCCTGCAATCTCGGAATCCACGGGGTGGCCCTCGGCCGCGGGCGAATGGTCACCACGGTCGCCGAGCATCCCGCGGTGGCCCGCACGATCGAGCGGCTGGAAGCCAGCGGCAAGGAGGTCGTTCGCCTCGAGGTTCCGGCGGGCGTCCCACCAGCACCCTCGGAGCTACGCGGCACGCTCGATAGCGAAAGCGCGCTTGCTCTCCAATGGATCAATCACGAAACCGGAACCTTGTTCCCGGTCGACGCTTACGCCGAAGTCTGCGCCGTAACAGGCGCAGCGCTCTTCATCGACGCGACCCAGGCTCTCGGGAAGGTCCCGATCGACGTGGGCGACCTAGGTGCCGACGCGGTCGCGATCGCTGCGCACAAAGTCGGCGGACCTGCCGGCGCCGGCGCGTGTTGGGTTCGCCGCGGCCTCGACGTCGAGCCGGTCGCGGCCGGGGGCTCACAAGAGCGCGGCCGACGGCCGGGCACCCCCGACACGCTCAGCATGGTGGGCTTCGGAGCAGCCTGCCTACAGGTCGATGCCCGAATCGAAGCGCAGCCGAGCATCGGAAGGCTGCGGGACCATGTCGAGAATGCACTTCTCGATCTGGGCGCCGTCCGGAACGGCGACGGTCCTCGTGCGTCGACCGTGACCAACGTCAGCTTCGAGGGGTGGGAGGGGGCGCATCTTGCCGCAGCGATGGACCTCGAGGGCGTCTGCCTCTCCACCGGCGCCGCCTGCTCGTCCGGACTGCAGGCCCCGTCCGAGGTGCTTCTCGCGATGTATCCGGATGAGCAGTGGAGAGCTGGATCCGCGATTCGAATCAGTCTAGGTATGGAGACGAACCGTGCAGAGATCGACCAAGTAATCCGGGCCTTTCGGCGTGTGCTGGCTCGCCGTAGCGGCTAGAACTTCAAGCAAATTTGAGCTCTTGTCCGAATGAGCTCAACCGTTTTCTGGTTTTTGTTTTTATCTACTCGAAATGATTGAGTTCTACGCCTGTGTGATCTGGCCTACCGTACTTTCCATTTAGTATAACAAACCACCTCAACTTTGTTCAGTACTCCATGACGACGAGCCCGAAGCGAATTTTGGTAGCGATGAGCGGAGGCGTGGACTCCTCTGTCGCGGCGGCGCTGCTCCAGGAGGCAGGGCACGAGCTCATCGGAGTCACGATGCATCTATGGGACGCAGAGGGCGACCAAGCGGTGGGCCGCTGCTGCGCGCCGGAAGACCGAGACGACGCGCGCCGTACCTGCGAGCACCTCGGGATCCCGCACTACGTGCTCGACGAGCGAAAGGCCTTTCGTGAACACGTCGTGGACCCATTCGTGCGCGAGTACCAGGCCGGTCGTACGCCCATCCCTTGCGTTCACTGCAACCGAACCGTGAAGCTCACGTTCCTCGAGGAGGTGGCGACGCAGTTCGGCGCCTCGCACGTCGCGACCGGTCACTACGCGAGGCTCGAGCGCTCGCCGGACGGGCAGGTTCGCCTCCTTCGCGGGCGAGACCTCGGCAAGGACCAAAGCTACTTCTTGTTCGGACTACCGCAGTCCACGCTGTCGCGACTCGTCTTCCCGCTCGGCGACATGCTGAAGCCCGAAGTGCGAAAAGCGGGTCGACGACTCGGCGTACCGAATGCGGACAAGCCCGACTCACAGGAGCTCTGCTTCGTCCCGGACGGACGCGTTGGCGACTTCATCGAGCGGCAGGGGGCACCGAAAAAAGAAGGGAACATCGTCACCCAAGGCGGCGACGTGCTCGGACGGCACGAGGGCATCGGGAACTTCACCCGCGGGCAGCGACGCGGTCTAGGACTCGGCGGCGGAGGTACGCGCTACGTGTTGAACATCGTTCCAGACACCTCGGAGGTCGTCGTCGGGGACGAATCCGACCTGTACGACGATGGACTGCGAGCGTCGGACGCGCACTGGATCGCTGGACGCCCAGCGAACGCCTTCGAGGGGCTGGTCCAGGTCCGCTACCGACATCGAGGTGCCCGCGCCGACATCATCCCGAGCGAGCACGGCTTCGACGTCCGGTTCGCCGAGCCACAGCGTGCGATTACGCCTGGACAGGCCGCGGTGGTATACCGGGGCGACGAGGTCATCGGTGGCGGGTTCATCATGTAGAGCGGCTGCACTCTTCTGCTGCTTCGTCGCCGCCATCGGCTGCGCGAAGGGAAGCGGCGAAGGTCAGGTGTCAGGGCTGGTCTGGGCGCCCGACTGCGGACTCGACGCGCGCGAGTACGACCTCAACCCGACGTTTTTCTCGATGGAGCCGAGCTTCTCCGTCGAGATCATCGACATCACCGTCCAGCGGGGCAGCGATGGAAGGCCCTTCAGCGACTACCTGTCGGTGTTCATTCGCGATCCGGAGACGCTGAAAGAGACCATGCTCGGCGAGGAAATCGAGCTTGGCGGGCTCGCCGCTCCCATTGAAATGACGATCGCGCTCAACGCGACGTGCCCCGGAGTCTCACGCATTCCAGTGGTCTACGGCGCAGTGTCGGGCACCATCCGCTTCGAGGAGCTGTTCGTTCCCTGGATCGACAACGACACACAGGAGACGCGAGCCGTCTTCACCGACGTGGTGTTCGTCGACCAACAGGACGCCGAGGAGCGTCGCGCCGAAATGAGCGGGTTCTTCTCGTTCTTGTTCGAGCGTGGCCTCCCGGTCCAACCGTTTTAGTCAATGGCAAAAAGGACGAAGCTCGAAGGACGAACTCGCGCGGTGGGCCGGGGGGGAGAGGGAGTCGTCGAGACGGCCGAGGGGATCGTGATGGTTCCTGGCGCGCTACCTGGCGAGCACGTGGAGCTCCAACTGCTGCCTTCGAAACGAGGTGTTCAACGCGGGCGTCTCCTGCGCGTAGTCGAGGCGTCGGCGCAGCGAATCGATCCGACCTGCCCCGAGGTGTCGCGATGCGGAGGGTGCCCGCTGATGGTGGCAAACCCAAACCTTCAGCGCGACATCAAGCTCGGCTATCTCCGCGACGCATTCGAGGGGCTCCCGGGCGCAGACTCGATCACGCCAGAGTGGATCACGGCAGGAAACGAGCTCCAATACCGACGACGCGCACGGCTCGCCTGGCACGGAGCCACGCTTGGGTATCGACTGCCTAGGTCCCGACGCGTGACGGACATCGAACGGTGCCTCGTCATCGAGCCGAGCCTTCAGGCCGCCTGGCAGAACGTTCGGGCCACGCTCGGGGGAGTCCTTTCGGGGAGCGGCGATGTCAGGCTCGAGCGCTCCGGTGCGCGCGACGTGGTCGTCGGCCTTGCCACGAACGACGAACAGTCACCAGACTTGTTCATCGCGTGCGAGGCGCTCAGCGGCTGCGACGGAATTTCCGGCGTCACGCTTCGAACCGATTCCAACCTCGCGCCTGCGAGTTGGGGCGAAACCACGCTGCATATTGGCTCGGGGAACGATTGGCTCACCGCTCCGTCGAGCGGCTTCGCCCAGGCGAACGACGCCATCAATCGACTCTTGATCGAGCACGTCGTACGGCTCGCCGCTCCGAAGGAGCTCCGCGTTCTCGAGCTCCACTCAGGTGTGGGGAACTTCACGCTCCCACTCGCCGCAGCGTCACCGTCGGCGCTCATCGCCGTCGAGCAAGACGCGGACGCCGTCGAAGCATGCCGTCGCAACATTCGCGAGCGAGGGCTCCACGCACGCGTGACCATTGGAGACGCAAACGCACCGCCGAAGGGGCACTATGATGTCGTTGTGCTCGACCCACCGCGCCAGGGGGCTCGTGCACTCTTCGAAAAGAGCGGCCTTTTCCCAGGGCCCAAGCGCATCGTTTACGTATCCTGCGACACATCCACGCTCGCGCGAGACCTGCGGATCGTGACCGAAGCCGGATATCGCATCGACACTGCGATCGGGTTCGACATGTTCCCTCAAACCGCTCACCTCGAATCGCTCGTTCGCCTCGTTCGTCATCGAACGACCGGCATTGCTCCGTCTTCTTCGGGGCGCTAGCTTCCACGCACGCATGCGCTGTCCCTACTGCGGAACTTTGGAAAACCGAGTGATCGACTCCCGGCTCTCACAGGCCGGCGAAGTCACGCGGCGGCGACGCGAATGCGAAAACTGCGCGAGGCGCTACACCACCTACGAGCGGGTCGAGCAGACGCTCCCTCTCATACTCAAAAACGATGGGCGAAGGCAGCCCTATGACCGCGACAAACTACACGCGGGCCTTCGCCGCGCGTGTGTGAAGCGCCCGGTATCTGCCGAGGCTCTCGAGCGGTTGCTCCATCAGGTCGAGCGATGGCTCGTCGACACCGGGGAACCCGAGGTGACGTCGGTCAGGCTCGGGGAGCACGTCCTTCACGAGCTTCGCGAGCTCGACCCGGTGGCGTATGTCCGATTCGCGAGCGTGTATCGGGATTTCAAAGATGTCGGGCAGTTCGTGGACGAGCTCAACAAGCTAAAGGACTAGCCGTGACCACGAGCAACCCGGAGCGATGGATGCGCCTCGCCATCGCAGAGGCGCAGAAGGGCCGGACGAGCCCGAACCCACGCGTGGGCGCGGTCCTCGTGCGCGACGATGAGCCGATCGCGACGGGCTACCACCTCGAGGCTGGCGCGCCTCATGCGGAAGTCGACGCGATCCAAAATGCAACAGGCCCGCTCGACGACGCGACCCTCTACGTCACGCTAGAGCCCTGCAACCACCAAGGGCGAACCGGTCCGTGCACCGAAGCGATCCTCGCCGCTGGAATTCGGTCCGTCGTGATCGGCTGTCGCGACCCCGCGCCACACGTTCCCGGCGCGATCGCACGATTGGAAGCGGAGGGTGTGGACGTCGAGGTCGGCGTCCTCGTAGACGAGTGCAAAGAGCTCATCGCCGATTTTTCGAAATACATTCAGAGAGGGTTGCCGTGGGTGATCCTGAAGGCCGCGGTCACGCTCGACGGAAAGATCGCAACGCGAACGGGCGACTCGAAGTGGATCACCTCGGAGCGCGCGCGCACCGTGGCGCATCAGCTTCGAGCCGACGCCGATGCCGTGATGGTCGGTATCGGTACCGTGCTTGCCGATGACCCCTCGCTCACGGTGCGCCACGTCGAGGGGAGGGACCCCATTCGGGTCGTGCTCGACGCGGACCTCCGGACGCCACCGACATCGGCCGTGTTGAACCCGTCGGGAGCGTCCGGCGCGCCTACCTGGGTCTTTCACGCTGCGGATCTCGACGGAAAGACGGTGGACGCCTTTCCAACCAAAGGCGTCGAGCTTCACGCGGTCCCTCGCTCAGACCGCGGTGTCGATCTCGACGCGGTGCTCAGAATTCTGGCCAAACGCGACGTCATGCGACTTTTGGTGGAAGGCGGCGCGCACGTCCATGGCACCCTGCTGGAACGCGGGCTTGCAGACCGGGCTGCGATCTTCATCGCTCCGCGAATCGTCGGTGACCTGGACGCACCGTCGTTCGCCGCCGGGAAGGGCGCTGGAACAATTGCGCAGGCCTGGCGGTTGGTTGGGACGCGACTAGAAGTGCTCGAGCCGGACATTCTGATCACCGGCGACATCGTGAGGGACGCATAGATGTTCACTGGACTCATCCAACAGGTTGGCACCATCGAGTCGCTCGACCGACGAGACGACGGACTCTCGCTGCGCATCGGCTGCGCCATGCACCCGTACGAGCTTGGCGAATCGATCGCGGTCAACGGAACCTGTCTCACCGTGAAGTCCTACGGCGAGGGTCACTTCGATGCCGACGCATCGCTCGAGACGCTCGACAAGACGAATCTCGGCGAGCTCGAGGAAGGCGACCGCGTGCATCTCGAACGCGCACTCGCGCTTGGCGAACGCCTCGGAGGACACATGGTGACCGGCCATGTCGATGGCGTTGGCTCGTTGGCGGACCGTGCGAACGAGGGTGATTACCTTCGCGTGACCTTCGAAGTGCCGCCGAGGCTCGCTCCGTTTCTTGCTCCGAAGGGATCGATCGCCGTCGACGGTGTGAGTCTCACCGTGAATGCGGTCCGTGGACGTCAGTTCGACGTCATGTTGGTCCCATACACCCTCGACGAGACGACACTCGGAGATATGCAGCCTGGTAGACGCATCAACCTCGAGGTCGATATCCTCGCAAAGTACGTGGCGAGCCTCATGGGCAGGCCAGGCGTAGACGCGCCCGACGACTGATGATTTGCGGCTTTCGCTGGAATCTCGGGCGTGTTCGCGTCATGGTGGCGCGGATATGACGAGCGCGATCGAGCGGGTCGCCGCGGCACTGGAGGACATCCGTCAAGGTAAGATGGTCATCCTGGTCGACGACGAGGACCGCGAAAACGAAGGCGACGTTTGCATGGCCGCCGAAATGGCCGATGCGGAGACGATCAACTTCATGGCTCGACACGCGCGTGGGCTGATCTGCCTGAGCCTCACCGAGGAGCGCATCCACCAGCTCGAGTTGCCCATGATGGTGGACGAAAACCGCTCGTCGCGTTCCACCGCGTTCACCGTCTCGATCGAGGCGCGTGAAGGGGTGACGACGGGCATCAGCGCCGCGGACCGCGCACGGACGATTCTCACGGCGGTCCGGGACGAAGCACGCCCCGCAGACCTGGTCAGCCCCGGCCACGTCTTTCCCCTCAAGGCGGTCGCGGGAGGCGTCCTTCAGCGAACGGGCCACACCGAGGGCTCTGTCGACCTGGCGCGCATGGCGGGGCTCAAGCCTGCAAGCGTGATCTGCGAGATCATGAAAGACGATGGCACGATGGCTCGGTACCCGGACCTCGTCGCGTTCTCCAAAGAGCACGACCTTCGACTTCTGACCATCGCCGACCTCATCGAATACCGCCTCGCACGGGAGCGCCTCGTCACCCGGCTTCGGCAGAACCCGGTACAGATGCCGACCGGGAAAACCTGGACCGCGTCTGTCTACCAGGTGGAGGTCGACGACCGACAGCAGTTCATGGCGCTAAGCTACGGCGCGATTACACGCGAGCCCACGATGGTGCGTGTTCACCGCGGCAGCGTTCTCGGAGATGCATTTCAGGTTCGCATGGGGCAACGCGTTCACATCGCGGACTGCGTGACGGCCATCGAGCGCGAGGGCAACGGCGTCATCCTTTTTCTACCAGGGCACCCGGACCCGGAGACCGACCTCGCGTTCTACCTCGACGAGCCGATCGAACGGCCGCCTGAGGAGCCCGGCGTGGTGCTGCGCGAGTACGGGTTCGGAGCACAGGTCCTGGCTGACCTCGGCCTGCACAAGCTCCGACTGATGACCAACCGCCCTCGGCGAATGCCGAGTCTAGACGCCTACGGGCTGTCGCTCGTCGATCAGCTGAGCGTCCATCCGGGTGGCGAGCTTGGCGCCGCGACGCCTCCGAGCGGAGAAGCATCGTGAGCAAGGACCCGAACCGCCCCGACGCCAACGTGCGCGCCCCGGGCGACGCGCGCTTCGCGATCGTGTGGTCGAGGTTCAACAAGCCCGTCGTCAGCAAGCTGCTGAGTGGTGCGCTCGAGTGCTTCGAGGAGCGCGGCACGCCGTCCGATACGGTCTACGTCGCTGAGGTTCCCGGAGCCTGGGAGCTTCCGTACGCGGCCAGCAAGCTCGCGACGAGCGGGCGGTTTGACGCGGTCGTCGCGCTTGGCGCCATCATTCGCGGAGGCACCCCCCACTTCGACTACGTCTCGGAAGGAACGTCCCTTGGACTCGGGCGTGTGTCGCTCGACGCGGGGATCCCGGTCGTTTTCGGAGTACTCACCACCGACGACGACGCTCAGGCGCTCGAGCGCGCCGGGGGTGAACACGGCAACAAGGGCTACGATGCGGCGTTGACCGCCATCGAGATGACACTGTTCGATCGGAAGCTCGCCCAAGATGGGATCACGACGAAAAGGACGTGAAGCGGCCCTTCGGGTGCTGCATTCCATGGACGTCTCGGGCGTGGGAGACACCCAGGCCCTCAAGCACTATTGGGGTCATCTCGCAGAACCGGGGGAATCCGACGACCAGCAGGATTTCGCGAAGGCGATCGTGACCGGCTTTGCGGAGCGCCGGGACGAGGTGGACGACCTGATTCGTTCATCGAGTCACCACTGGCGACTCGAACGCATGCCGATCGTCGATCGGAACGTGCTCCGCGTCGCCATCGTCGAGCTTCAAACCATGGCCGACATTCCGAAACGCGTGACGCTGAACGAGGCCGTCGAGCTTGCCAAGCGGTTCGGCTCCGAGGGAAGCGGCTCCTTCGTCAACGGCGTACTCGACCGCATCGCGACGGAGCTCGGCAAACCTTGATCGCCCACGAGTTCGTCTCGACCTCGCTCGAAAGCATCGACGGACTGCAGGCCCAGCTCGCCGTGTTCCCCTTTTTCGCGGACGAACGACCGTTACGTGGTGCGGCGGGACTCGTGGACTGGCGGCTTGGGGGGGCACTTTCCCATAAACTGATGGCCGGCTATCTCGACGGAGCCTTTGGCGAAAAGGGAATGCTCGCGTCACCCCCGAAGCTTCGCGTTGACGCGGTTCTTTTGTTCGGCCTCGGACCAAGTCACGCGCTCGACGACACCGGCGTCGCAGAGGCGTGTGCACTCATTGCCAAAGCGATCGGCGAGGCGCGCGCATCGACCGTCGCCCTCGGGCTACCAGGGCGGAGCATCGAGAAGCTGCCGGCCCTCCGCGCGATGGAGCTCTGGCTGGCCGCTGAATCACATTGCGGATCGGTGGAAGAAGTGACGATCGTCGAGGACTCCCAGGAGCATCGAGCGCTCGTGTCCCTCGTGGATTCGCTCCGGCGTCAGGCCGAATCACCGCTCGACTGAAAGCTAGCGACGGCGCGACTTCTTCGCGGTCTTGCGCTTTGCGGGCGCTCGCTTGGCCGCCTTTTTCGCCGCGGTCTTCTTGGCGGGCTTGCGCTTCTTGGCGGTGGCTTTCTTGGCCGCACGCTTCTTGGGCGTGCCGCGCTTCTTGGCGGCGGTCTTTTTGGTCGTTCGCTTTTTCGCCGTTTTCTTCTTCGCCGTCTTCTTCGTCGCCGTCTTCTTCTTCGCCGTTTTCTTCGTCGAACGCTTCTTCGCCGTGCTGCG